>JBFFGY010000201.1:0-5418 GCA_041557215.1 Alphaproteobacteria bacterium | reverse complement strand
GTCGCGAGAAGTTCCTGGAGAAGGTCTGGGAATGGAAGGATCATTCCGGCGGCACGATCACCGGCCAGTTGCGCCGTCTCGGTGCGTCTTGCGACTGGAGCCGCGAGCGCTTCACCATGGACGAGGGGCTGAGCCGCGCCGTCCTGAAGGTATTCGTCGCGCTCTACAAGCAGGGGCTGATCTACAAGGACAAGCGGCTGGTCAACTGGGACCCCAAGCTGCATACCGCGATCTCCGACCTGGAGGTCGTCCAGACCGAGGTGAAGAGCCATCTGTGGCACTTCAAATATCCGGTGGAAGGCATTGCAGATAAATACATAACGGTCGCTACGACCCGGCCGGAGACGATGCTGGGCGATACCGCCGTCGCGGTCAATCCCGAGGACGAGCGCTACAAGGATCTGATCGGCAAATATGCGATCCTGCCGCTGGTGGGCCGGCGCATCCCGATCGTCGGCGACGAACATGCCGACCCGGAACAGGGCTCGGGCGCGGTGAAGATCACCCCGGCGCATGACTTCAACGACTTCGAAGTCGGCCGGCGGCATGATCTTGATATCATCAATGTCCTCGACGCCGAGGCGAATATCTGGCTGGACGACCCGCTGTTCGGCAAGGACGCCGGGACGACCGACTGGGGCGATCCGGAAAGCTGCCGCAAGGCCTATCACGGGCTGGAGCGCTTCGAGGCGCGCAAGCGCGTGATCGAGGATATGGAGGCGCGCGGGCTGGTCGAGAAAATCGACGACCATGTCCATATGGTGCCCTATGGCGACCGCGGCGGCGTGCCGGTGGAGCCCTGGCTGACCGACCAGTGGTTCGCCGATGCCGCAACCCTGGCCAAGCCGGCGATCGAGGCGGTGGAGCAGGGGCGCACGAAGTTCGTGTCGGAAAACTGGACCAAGACCTATTACGAATGGATGCGCAACATCCAGCCCTGGTGCGTGTCGCGCCAGCTCTGGTGGGGCCACCAGATCCCGGCTTGGTATGGACCCGACGGCAAAGTCTTCGTCGAGGAATCGGAGGAAGAGGCCGCGGCCGCCGCGAAGGCGCATTACGGCAAGGACGTAGAACTGACGCGCGATGCGGACGTCCTCGACACCTGGTTTTCCTCCGCCCTCTGGCCGTTTTCGACGCTGGGCTGGCCGGACGAGACGCCGGAACTGGAACGCTATTACCCGACCTCGGTGCTGATCACCGGCTTCGACATCATTTTCTTCTGGGTCGCCCGCATGATGATGATGGGCATCCATTTCATGGGCAAGGAACCCTTCGAGACGGTCTATATCCACGCCTTGGTGCGCGACGCCAAGGGCCAGAAAATGTCGAAGTCCAAGGGCAACGTGATGGACCCGCTGGAGCTGGTGGACAAATATGGCGCCGACGCGCTGCGCTTCACCCTGGCGGCGATGACCATGCCCGGCCGCGACGTGCGCATGGACGAATCTCGCGTCGAGGGCTACCGCAATTTCGGCACCAAGCTGTGGAACGCGGCGCGTTTCTGCGCGATGAACCAGTGCCTGCCGGTGGAGGATTTCGACGCGGCATCCGTGAAGGCCACACTGAATCGCTGGATCGTCGGCGAGGTCGCGGCCTGCGGGCGCGAGATCGACCGGGCGCTGGGCGTCTACCGCTTCGACGAGGCGGCCAGCGCGGTCTATGCCTTCACCCGCAATACCTTTTGCGACTGGTACGTGGAACTGGCCAAGCCGCTGTTCAACGGCGAGGACGCGGCGGTGGTGGCGGAAACCCGCGCGACCGCGACCTGGGTGCTGAACCAGATCCTGCGGCTGCTGCACCCCTTCATGCCCTTCATTACCGAAGAGCTGTGGGAACAGTTCGGCACCGGCAACACCCGGCTTATCAAGGCCGACTGGCCGAAATATGAGGGGCTGGACGACAAGGCGGCGGCCGACGAGATTGGCTGGCTGATCGACCTGGTGTCCGGCATCCGCTCGGCCCGTTCAGAGATGAACGTACCGCCGGGCGCGAAGATCCCGATGGTGCTGATCGGTGCCGAGCAGGGCAACCGCGAGCGCCTTTCCGCCTATGGCGATCTGATTTCCTGGCTGGCGCGCCTTGAGACGCTTGAGGCTGTGGACGCCGGCACCCCGCCACCGGCTGGTTCCATCCAGCTCGTGCACCGAGAGGCCACGGTGGCGCTTCCCGTCGGCGACGTTATCGACATCGTCCAGGAAAAGGCGCGGCTGGAGAAGGAAATCGCCAAGGAGGAAGCCGAGGCGGCCAAGATTGACAAGAAGCTCTCGAACGAAGACTTCCTGGCCAAGGCGCCGGAAGCGGTGGTCGACGAGAACAAGGAACGGCTGGCCGAACACCGGGCCCGCATCGAGCGCCTGCGCGCCGCCCTGGAACGTCTGGAGGGGCTTTGAACCGCGATTACCGTGGGTCGATACGCACAAAAATTGTGGATAACTATCGATTGCCTAATTCATAAGCGGGCCTGACGCCTGTCCCGAAACGAATTTCATGCCGGCGACAAGGCAGGCGGGTTCCCGCTTGCGTTCTTCATCATCTCCCATTTATGGCTGGATTGCCGCGGCCTCCGGCGATATTGTGCCGCCCGTCCAACCGCCAAAGACCAACAAGACCCTCAGGAGGAATGCACCCATGGCTATCGACAAATCCAATCTGCCGAGCCGGCATGTTTCCGTCGGTCCGGCGTCCGCGCCGCACCGATCCTATTATTACGCCATGGGCATGACCGACGAGGAAATCGCCCGGCCCTTCGTCGGCGTGGCTACCTGCTGGAACGAGGCCGCGCCCTGCAATATCGCCCTGATGCGCCAGGCACAGGCGGTCAAGCTGGGTGTCAAGGCCGCACAGGGCACCCCGCGCGAGTTCTGCACGATTACCGTGACCGATGGCATCGCCATGGGCCACCAGGGCATGAAGTCCTCGCTGGTAAGCCGCGACCTGATCGCGGATTCGGTGGAACTTACCATGCGCGGTCATTGCTACGACGCGCTGGTCGGGTTGGCCGGTTGCGACAAGTCGCTGCCGGGCATGATGATGGCGATCCTGCGCCTCGACGTGCCGTCGGTCTTCATGTATGGCGGCTCCATCCTGCCGGGCCGCCACAAGGGCAAGGACATTACCGTGCAGGATGTGTTCGAGGCCGTGGGCCAGCATTCCGCCGGCACCATCGACGACGATGAACTGCGCGCGATCGAATGCCATGCCTGTCCGTCGGCGGGTTCCTGCGGCGGCCAGTTCACCGCCAACACCATGGCCTGCGTGTCGGAAGCGATCGGCCTGGCGCTGCCCGGCTCGGCCGGTGCGCCGGCTCCCTATGAATCCCGCGACGCCTATGCGGAGGCTTCCGGCGAGGCGGTGATGAAGGCGTTGGAGATGCGCCTGCGCCCGCGCAAGATCGTCACGCGCAAGGCTCTGGAGAACGCGGCCCGCGTGGTGGCCTGCACCGGTGGCTCCACCAATGCGGCGCTGCATCTGCCCGCCATGGCGCATGAGGCCGGGATCGATTTCGATCTGCATGAGGTGGCCCGCATCTTCCGCGAGACCCCTTATATCGCCGACCTGAAGCCCGGCGGCAAATATGTCGCCAAGGATCTGTTCGAGATCGGCGGCGTCCAGGTCGTGATGAAGGCGCTGCTGGAGGACGGTTACCTGGACGGCGACTGCCTCAGCATCACCGGCAAAAGCATCGGCGACGAGTTGGAGAAGGTGAAGTTCCCCGAGGACCAGGACATCGTCCGCCGCCCGCGCAACCCGATCACCAAGACCGGCGGCGTCGTCGGGCTGAAGGGTAACCTGGCGCCGGAAGGTGCGATCGTGAAGATCGCCGGCCTGGATGTGCTGAAATTCACCGGACCGGCCCTGGTGTTCGACTGCGAGGAAGACGCCTTCAAGGCAGTGCAGGAGCGCAATTACAAAGAAGGCGACGTCATCGTCATCCGCTACGAGGGCCCGAAGGGTGGCCCGGGCATGCGAGAGATGCTGGCCACCACGGCCGCGCTCTACGGCCAGGGCACCGGCGGCAAGGTGGCGCTGATCACCGACGGACGCTTCTCCGGCGCGACCCGCGGCTTCTGCATCGGCCATGTCGGGCCGGAGGCGGCGGTCGGCGGGCCGATCGGGTTGCTGAAGAACGGCGACATGATCACCATCGACGCCACAACAGGCACAATCGACGTGGATCTGCCGGAAGAGGAACTGGAAAAGCGCCGCGCCGACTGGAAGCCGCGCAGCCACGATTTCCAGTCCGGCGCGCTGTGGCGCTATGCCCAGACCGTCGGCTCGGCCGAGAAGGGCGCCGTCACCCATCCCGGTGGCGCCGCGGAAACCCACACCTACGCGGATATCTGATGCGGGATCAGTCGTCGGGGGGCAGATGAATGCCTCCTGACGCGCCCGCCCCGGAACGCACAAGCATGGGCGTGGCGGCGGTGCTGGCCGCCGCGCTCTGCACCAGCCTGTCGGGCTTGCTGGTCCGGCTGGCCGACCATGCGGACGGTTGGCAGATCCTGTTCTGGCGCTCGGTCTTCTGCATCGCCACGCTGATGGTCTATCTGCTTTGGCGGCATGGCAAGCGCATCGGCGACCGCTATCTTTCAATCGGGCGGACCGGGCTGCTCTGTTCGCTGACGCTCGGCTCCTCCTTCATCACCTTCATTTTCGCGCTGACCACGACCACGGTCGCCAACGTGGCCTTCACCGTGGGCATGGCGCCGGTTTTCGCGGCGCTGATGGGCTGGCTGTTCCTGCGCGAGGCGGTCGCCCTGCGCACCGTTATTTTCATCGGGCTGTCGCTGGGCGGGATCGCGCTGATGTTCAGCGACGGGTTCACCACCGGTGGACTGGCGGGTAACGTGCTGGCGCTGGCCACCTGCCTGCTCTATTCGGGCACCATCGTGCTGCTGCGCGGCGGCCGGCGCGTCGACATGATCCCGGCAGTCACCATCGCGGCCTTCGGGTCGGCCATGGTCGCGGCGGCCCTGGCCCCGAACGGGCTGGCGCTGAACGGCCACGACCTGGCGATCGTCGGCGTGATGGGCGTCGTGCAGCTGGCCTTCCAGTACATCTTCTTCACCACCGGCGTGCGCCATATCCCGGCCGCCCAAGCCGCATTGCTGGGCCGCGCCACCGTGGTGCTGACCCCCTTCTGGGCCTTCCTCGGCGTCGGCGAGGTGCCGAGCGCCCTCACGCTCGCCGGCGGCGGCCTGGTACTGGCAGCGGTGCTGGGTCAGGGGCTGAGCGCGCTATGGATGGGGCGGGGCAGGGTGGCTTAGGGCGGCATGTGCCGCTTCGCGGGCGGCGCGACCTCATACTTCGAGACGGCGCTGCGCGCCTCCTCAGTATGAGGACACAAAGATTGTAGAAGCCTCATGCTGAGGAGGCGCGCAGCGCCGTCTCGAAGTATGAGGTCGCTCCGATCAGGCG
>JBFFGY010000200.1:0-5464 GCA_041557215.1 Alphaproteobacteria bacterium | reverse complement strand
GCATGTGCGCAAATTCGGAACCAGCACGGTGCAGCTGGTCGATGCGGTAAAGCCCGAGACTTATGGCGCCCTGCGCAAGGCGTTGCCGCATGTGAAGATCGTCCAGGTCATCCACGTCACCGGGCCGGAATCGGTTGACGAAGCCAAGGCGATGGCGCCGCAGGTGGATGCGCTGCTACTGGATTCGGGCCGGCCGGCCGCCGCGGTCAAGGAACTGGGCGGCACCGGTCGCGCGCATGACTGGTCGCTCAGCCGCCGCATCGTGGCGGAGGTGAGCCGGCCGGTGTTGCTGGCGGGCGGGCTGAAGCCGGAAAATGCCGCGGAAGCCTGGCGGGCGGTGCAACCCTTCGGGCTGGACCTGTGCACCGGGGTGCGCAGCAACGGCCAACTGGACGAGGCCAAGCTGGCCGCCTTCTTCAGCGCGCTGGCCCCGGCCCCGCAGTAAAGGCCGAACCGGAGCCCGTTTCCATCTACTTCGTCCTGATGCGCCCTTCTACTTTCGGCGCGACCGGGGCATTGGCGGCGATATGATCCATCACCATCGTTGCCATATAGGTCGCGCCCGAGGCGTCGATCAGCGCCTTGCCGTTCTTCATCATGGCATAGCCGTCGCCGCCGCCGGCCATATAGTCGTTGGTGGCGACTTTGTAGGTGGCGGCCTTGTCCAACGGCTTGCCGCCGATTGTTACGGAAGCGATTCGACTGCCGGCCGCGGCGGAGGGATCGTAGGTGAAGGCAAGGCCCGAGACCTGCGGGAAGCGCCCGGCCTTCTCCTCGACCTGCGACACGCCATTTTCCAGCGCGGCCAGCACGTCGGCGCCCGACATTTCCAGCAGCACCGTGACGTTTCCGAACGGCAGTTCGGTCAGCACGTCCTTGCGAGTAAGCGTTGCGCCGGCGTCGTAGGTGCGGTCGCCGCGGATGCCGCCGCCATTGGTGATGGCGATGTCGGCGCCCACGCCGGCGCGCATGGCGTCGGCGATCAGGTTGCCCATATTGGTTTCGGCGGTGCGGACCGAGGCGCGCTGGCTGTCCAGCATCACGTCGGTCTTGCCGACGGGTACGTTCAAATCCTCGTCCAGCTTGGCGTTATGCTTGTCGACGATCGCCTCGATGGCGGGATCGGCGGTGACGCCGGCGGTCGAGGTCAGGCGCCAGGCCGGCACCACTTCCAGCTTCTTCTTGCCGCGGCTTTCGACCCATTCGACCGACAGGTCCAGCGCGCCCAGGTGGCGGGCGTCGTAACCGGCCTTGAGGATGGAGACATTACCTTCCTGCCAGGCGATCGGCTCGTGGTCATGGCCGCCCAGGATGGCGTTGATGCCCTTGACGCTGCGGGCCAGGGCGATGTCGTCGGTCATGGCGAGATGGGTCAGCGCGATGATGACGTCCGCGCCCATTTCCTGGAGTTTCGCGACAGAGGCCACCGCGGTATCCGTTACCGAGGCAAAGGCGATATCCGCGCCCGGCGAGGACAGCGAATCCGTTTCCGGCGCCAGTACCCCGAAGAAGCCGACGGTGAAATCGCCGACCTTAACGGTGTGCAGCCCGGCCATGCCGGCGGCAGGCTTGCCGTCCTTGCCCAGCACGTTGGCGCCCAGCCAGGGGAATTTCGACTCGCCGATTCGTTGGGCGGCAATCTCCGGCCCGAAATCGAATTCATGGTTGCCGGGAACCGCGACATCGACGCCGATGGCGTTCATCAATTCGACCATCTGCGTTCCCTTGGTCAGGCCCGACATGACCGACGGCGAGATCAGGTCGCCGCCGAAGGTGGTGATGCTGTGCTGCGCGGCCGCGCGTTCGGCTTTGAGCAGGGTCATCAATTCGGCGAATCCGCCCTGGCCACGTTTGGCCGAGATTTCATAGACGTCGTTTGTATGAAGGAAGGTGATCTTCGTGGGCTCGGCCCATGCCGCGAAGGGCAGGGCGAGCAGCAGGGCGATCCCGGCCGCCCAGACGGTCAGCTTTCTAGCGATTTGGCACATATTGCCTCTCCTGTTGGTCCTGTTCCTGTCGAACGAGATGCCGGCATTCGAATTGGTGCGCGAATGCGGTGCCGGCACCGGTTTTTTGCTGGTTAAGGGGCTGAGAAACCGGATCCGGGTATCGCCTGTTCGATCGGTCCAAGGAGGCGGTACCGGGCAGTTGACTCACGCCTGTCTGTAAGCATACGTTAAAAATTCGCAAGCAGTGAAAAAATTTTCAAATTCGAGGCCGCTGCACCGTGAAATCCGGCAAGACCACCTCCGACGACAGCGATCTGGACCTCGCCACGCGCGCGGCCTGGCTGTCCTTCATCGGGGGCTATACGCAGAGCGAGATCGCCCGGCGGCTGCATGTTTCGCCGGCCAAGGCGCATCGGCTGATCGCGCTGGCCCAGGACCGTGGACTCGTCAAGGTCTTCATCGAGGGGGCGCCGGCGGAATGCATCGCGCATGAAGAGGCGCTGGTCCGCCGCTTCGGGCTGGACAATTGCATCGTCGCACCGGCGCTGGATGGGGAAAAGGCCGCAGAGGGTGAATTCGCCTCGGTCGGCGCGGCGGCCGCGAGGTTCCTGCATCGGGTGCTCTTCGGCCTCGAAGCGGGGGCGCTGGTAGGGGTCGGCAAGGGACGTTCGCTGGCGGCAACGATCGCGCGGTTGCCCTCGTTGAAACGGCCCGATCTTCGTTTCGTTTCCGTATCGGGCAGCCTGACGCGCAAGCTTTCGGCCAACCCCTTCGACGTGGTCCACCGCCTGGTGGAGCGCACAGGAGGGGAGGGCTACTACATGCCCGTGCCCTATCTGGCGGCGTCCGACTCGGAAAAGGAAGTGCTGTTGGCCCAGAAAAGCGTGCAGGACATGCTGGGCCTGGCGCGGCAGGCGGAAACGGTGATCGTCGGTATCGGATCGCTGGAAGAGGATGACGCCCATATCTGTCAGGTCGGCATGATTGCCGCCGGGGAATGGGAGGAACTGAAATCTCTAAATGCCGTCGGCGACATAATGGGCAGCTTTGTCGATATCGAAGGGCGGCCCGTGGATAGCCGGGTGAACAGCCATGCGCTGGGGCTGGGCATGGAGGATTTGCGCGGCCGGCGGGTCATCGCAGTGGTCGGAGGTGTCGCCAAGGGCAAGGCGGTGCTGGGCGCGCTCAGGACCGGCATAGTCACCGATTTGATCCTATCGGAGGAAGCGGCACGCTGGATCGTGAACCATACGGACAGCGGGGCGAATCTTCGGGAGTTCGGGACATGAGCCGGATCGCCGAACTGCATCCTGGCGAGGCGGCACCGGCCCGCAACCCGGGCATGGCGCTGGACCTGGACTGGGTGGACTCCGTGCAGGTCAACCGCAGCGCCGTAGAGCGGCGAACCGGCAGCCTGCCCGGACGACGCACGGTGAAGAAGGAGTGGCAGGCGGCATGGCTGCTGAAGGCGGTCACCTGCATAGACCTGACCACCCTGTCCGGGGATGATACGCCGGGCCGGGTGCGGCGGCTCTGCGCCAAGGCACGCCAGCCGGTGCGTCGCGACGTGCTGGATGCGCTGGGCGCCGAAGCCTTGCCCATCAAGGTCGGGGCGGTCTGTGTGTATCACGAGATGATCGAGACGGCGGTCGAGGCGCTGGCCGGCAGCAATATTCCGGTAGCCGCGGTTTCGACCGGCTTCCCCGCCGGGCAGACGCCGTTCGAACTGAAGCTGAAGGAGATAGAGCTTTCAGTTGCGTCGGGCGCGGCGGAGATCGACATCGTGATAACCCGACGCCATGCTCTGACCGGCGACTGGCGGGCGCTCTATGACGAGGTAAAGGCATTCCGTGAGGCCTGTGGCCCGGCCCATATGAAGACCATCCTGGCGACCGGCGAGTTGGGTACGCTGCGCAATGTCGGCAAGGCCTCGCTGGTCTGCATGATGGCCGGCGCCGACTTCATCAAGACCTCGACCGGCAAGGAACCGGTGAACGCGACCCTGCCGGTCGGGCTCGTCATGGCTCGCATGATCCGCGCCTACCGCGAACGCACCGGTCAGAATATCGGTTTCAAGCCGGCCGGCGGGATATCCAAGGCCAAGGATGCGCTGGTCTGGCTGGCCATGATGAAGGAGGAGCTTGGCCGGCCGTGGCTGGAGCCCGAACTTCTCCGTTTCGGGGCCTCCAGCCTGCTTGGCGATATCGAGCGCCAGCTCTCGCACTGCGCCACCGGCCGTTACGCGGCCTCCCACCACCAGCCGATGGGATAGGGCCATGAGCGTCGCCGAGATATTCGAGAGCATGGAATACGGGCCGGCCCCGGAAAGCGATGCGCAGGCCCGCGCATGGCTGGAGCGGCATGGGCATGCTTTCGGGCTGTTTATCGGCGGTGACTGGGTCGAGGCCGCCTCGGGCGAGAGTTTCGAGACGAGCAACCCGGCGGCCGGTGAAATTCTGGCGCGCCTGGAGCAAGCAAATGCGGAAGACGTCGATGCGGCAGTAGCCGCCGCGCGCAAGGCGCAGCGTGGATGGCATAAGCTCGGCGGCCATGGCCGCGCGCAGTATCTCTATGCGCTGGCGCGCCTGGTGCAGAAGCACTCAAGGCTGTTCGCGGTGCTTGAATCCCTGGATAACGGCAAGCCGGTGCGCGAAAGCCGGGATATCGATATCCCGCTGGTGGCGCGGCATTTCTATCACCATGCGGGTTGGGCCCAGTTGATGGAAAGCGAACTTGCCGGTTACGGGCCGGTCGGGGTGGCAGGCCAGATCATCCCCTGGAATTTTCCGCTGCTGATGCTGGCCTGGAAGGTCGCGCCGGCGCTGGCCATGGGCAACACGGTAGTCCTGAAACCGGCGGAATTCACCAGCCTGACCGCGCTGCTCTTCGCCGAACTCTGCCGCGAGGCGGGACTGCCGAAGGGCGTGGTGAATATCGTCACCGGCGACGGCCGCACCGGTGAACTGGTGGCCCGGCATGACGGCATCGACAAGATCGCCTTCACCGGCTCGACGGAAGTCGGCCGGCTGGTGCGCGAGGCGACGGCGGATTCGCCCAAGACCCTGACGCTGGAACTGGGCGGCAAATCGCCCTTCATCGTTTTCGAGGACGCGGATCTCGACAGTGCCGTCGAGGGGCTGGTCGATGCCATCTGGTTCAACCAGGGCGAGGTCTGCTGCGCCGGTTCCCGCCTGTTGGTGCAGGAAGGGATTGCCGAGGAATTCCTGGCCAAGGTCCGTGCCCGCATGGAAACCCTGCGCGTCGGCGACTCGCTGGACAAGACCATCGATATCGGCGCGGTCGTCGCCGCGGTCCAGAAAGCGCGTATCGAGGCGCTTGTCGCGCGCGGGGTCGAGGAGGGGGCGACACTCTGGCGGCCCGACACCGAATACCCGGAGGACGGCTGCTTCCTCCCACCCACGCTGCTCAGCGGGGTTGAGCCGTCCTCCGTGGTAGCTCAAGAGGAAATTTTCGGTCCGGTTCTGGTGTCGATGACCTTCCGTACGCCGGCGGAG
>JBFFGY010000199.1:0-5491 GCA_041557215.1 Alphaproteobacteria bacterium | reverse complement strand
GGTTCCGCCCGGGCGGCCGGCCAGCCGGTCGACCTGGAACTGGCGCTCGGGATCGACGTCTCGGGCAGCGTCGACGACGAAGAGGCGATGCTTCAGCGCCAGGGCTATATCGCTGCCTTCCGCGATCCTGACATCATCCAAGCTATCGAGACGGGCTTTCTGGGGCGCATCGCCGTGGCCTATTACGAATGGGCCGGCTATGGTCATATGCGGATCATCGTCGACTGGACGCTGATCGACGGGCGCGAGACGGCCTATGCATTTGCCGACTCTCTGGAGCGCAACCCGCCCCGGACGGCGTTCCGGACAGCGATTTCGTCGGCCATCGATTTTGCCTCAGGATGGTTCGACCTAAACGAATTCGAGGGCACGCGCAGGGTGGTCGATATCTCCGGGGACGGCGCCAATAACTGGGGTGGATCGGTGACGGCGGCGCGCGACCGGGCTGTGGCGCAGGGCGTCATCATCAATGGCCTGCCCATCGTCAACGACCGGCCAGGCCCGTCCGGTCGGCCGCAGCTTCCCAATCTCGACCTCTATTACGAAGACTGCGTAATCGGCGGCCCGGGCGCCTTCATCGTCGTTGCCAATTCCTTCGAGGGATTTGCCGAGGCCGTACGCCGCAAACTGATCCTGGAAATCGCGGATATTGCGCCCCGAAACAGCCCCAGGGTTATCCCGGCGCAATTCCAGCCCAACCGTGTTGCGCCGCCCTGCGACGTCGGCGAAAGGAGGTGGCTGGACGAGGACGATTATTGAGTATGGGAAAAGGGGCGTTTGACGGCCGGTTTTAATGATCCAGGTCAATGAACCGCGGGCCACAGAGCGTAAAACAGGGTATGGACGATGGCCGGGCCGCCAGGAAAGAGGCGCCCGGCGTAAATATGAATTCGGGGAAGAGTCATACTGCTCCGGCAACAAGGGTCTGGAAAAAGGATATGAATGTGAAAACGCTGATTTTATCAACTGTTGCACTTATCGGGCTGACGGTCGGCGCCTTGGCGGCGCCTTCGCAGGTAACACCGCCGTTGCCCGACTTGTCCGGAGCGGGTTTCATCCGGGTTGCCCAAAGCAACCTGCCGAACAGCGGTACAGTCAAGGAGGTGATCCACGCCGGAAACTACACCTATCTGCAGGTGGACAAGGGCGATAAACTTTCCTGGCTGGCAATTCCCAGGCAGGACGTGGCTGTCGGTGCAAAAATCCATTTCAGGGACGGCATGTCCATGAAACCCTTTCACAGCGACACGCTGAACCGGGATTTTGACGAAGTCGTCTTTCTTGGTGATATCTCGGTGGAAGGTGGGGCGGTATCGCCGGGCGCCGCCGGGGAATCCGCGCCGGCCGCCGCCGGGCAGTCCGCACCGGCTGCTCTTCCGCCTGGCCACGCCTCGGTGCCGGGTATGTCCGATAGCCTACCGAATGCGGGGGTCGTGAAGGAATCGATTGCCGCCGGCAACTACACCTATCTGCTTGTCGAGGACGAGGGCAAGGAAACCTGGCTGGCGCTGCCCACACTCGATGTGCCCGTCGGCGCGCAGGTGCGCTATGTGGACGGGCAACCGATGAAGGACTTCCACAGCCCTTCGATGAACCGGACGTTCGACGAGGTCATGTTCATCAACGGCCTGGAGATTGTCGAGAACTGATACGGGGCTTACCGCATCTGGAAGGCCGCCCGGTTGCGAATTCGGGCGGCCTTTCCCGATTTTCATTGACTTCCAATTGTTTGCCCCCTATATGCACTGCACAATTTCTCGCGATCGCGCGATGTGCTGCCGGCATGAGGTGGCGTCAGTCCCGAGACTTTATCCCATAAAACCTACCGTTTATCCGTTTGCGCGGGGAGGACGGCGACGCGCCACCGATGTGCGCCGCATGCCTTTCACTGTGCATGGGCGGGATTTGTCGCGCAGAGAGATTTATTGTTTTGACCGAGGTTACTTTTTCCGAACTGGGCCTTGCCGGCCCGCTTCTCAAGGCTCTCGAGGCCGAGAATTACACTCATCCCACCCCGATCCAGGCACAAGCGATCCCCGTGCTGCTGGACGGGCGCGACCTACTGGGCCTGGCCCAGACCGGCACCGGCAAGACCGCTGCTTTCACCCTTCCGCTGTTGCAGAGGCTTAACAAGAACCAGAAGCAGCCGGGCCGTAATGGCGTGCGTGCGTTGATCCTGGCCCCGACTCGCGAACTGGCGGTGCAGATCGGCGATTCGATCCGCGCCTACGGGCAGTTTGCGTCGCTGCGCCATACGGTGATTACCGGCGGCGTGCCGCAGAATCGGCAAGTCCGCGCGATGGGCCGTGGAGTCGACGTTCTGGTCGCCACGCCGGGCCGTCTGCTGGACCTGGCCAAGCAGGGCCATGTGTCGTTGCATTCTGCCGAGACCCTGATCCTGGACGAGGCCGACCGCATGTTCGACATGGGCTTCATCCGCGATATCAGGAAGATCGTGCAGATGCTGCCGCGCCAGCGCCACACCATGCTGTTTTCGGCCACCATGCCGCGCGAGATAGAGAAACTGGCGCGCGAAATCCTGGTTGACCCAGCGAAGGTGGAGGTGTCGCCGGAAGTCATCACCGTCGACCGGATCGAACAGCATGTCTTCCATGTGCCGGGCCCGCGCAAGCGCGACCTGCTGCAGGAACTGATGGCCGATCCGTCGCTGTCGCGTGTGATCGTCTTCACCCGCACCAAGCATGGCGCCAACCGTCTTGCCGACCAGTTGATGAAAAGCGGCGTCAATGCCGACGCGATCCATGGAAACAAGTCCCAGGGCGCGCGCCAGCGGGCGCTGAACGACTTCAAGGACAACCGCTCACGGGTGCTGGTCGCCACAGACATCGCCTCGCGCGGGATCGACGTGGACGATGTTACCCATGTGATCAATTTCGACCTGCCGCTTGAGGCCGAAAGCTATGTCCACCGCATCGGCCGCACCGCGCGCGCCGGCGCCGCCGGCATCGCCTATTCCTTCTGCGATCCGTCGGAAAAGAAATATCTGCGCGATATCGAGCGGCTGATCAAACGGGAAATCCCCAAGGCGGAAAACCCGCTGGGCGCGGCCAATGACGGTGAGGCAGGCGAGCGTCATGAGCGCCGCTGGGAGCCGAAGCGGCAGGAACGGGCTGCCCAGGAACCCCGCCGCCAGGAAGGCGCCAAAAAGGCCAAGCCGCGTGTGGAAGGCGAAAACCGCGCGCCGCGCGCCCAGGACGGCGCCAAGCAGCACAAGCACACTGCGAAGCCCGGGGGCGGCAACAAACCGTTCCGCCGCAACCGGAGCCGCCGCAACGCGGCCTAGGCTGGCCGGCAAGGCACGACATAGAAACGGCGGCTCCATCGCGGGCCGCCGTTATTTTTTGTTTATCCGGTGCCGGCCGCGATCACTCCCAGCACCAGACCGGGACGGTGGCAGGCCTGCCCTTGCGGGCGACGTCGGACGGGCGAAGTTCCTGTGTCGAATTTTTCGCTCGGTATTTAATCCCGCTGGCCTGCAGGAAGGACGTGGCGACGCTGGCCTTGATCGCAAAATTCACGTTCTGTGGCAGGGTGCGGTAGGTTTCCAGGGCAAAAGCAAAATCGAGCTTGGCGACGATGACGCCGACCACATGCCCGCTAATGTCGAACAGCGGCCCGCCGCTGTTGCCCGGCTGGGGATCGGGTTGGAAATCTGCAGCAGGCTGGCATTGTTGCCCAGGCCGGCCAGGGCGTTGACGATGCCGACGCTGACCGTGCCCTCGGAGGCCAGCACCTCGCTCAGCGGATAGCCGATTGCCATCACCGAATCACCGGGATAAAGCCTGTAGTCGCCCTGGAAGACGGCGACCGGATGTTTGCCCGCCGGCAGGCGCAGCAGGGCCAGATCGTTCTGCCGGCCGCGCGCCTTGACGGTCGCGGGTACGTCTCGCCCGTCGAACATCACGGTGACAGCGCGGCAGCCCTTGATCACATGGGCGTTGGTCAGCACGTAGGTATCGTTGCTAACGATAAAGCCGCTACCGGAACCGACTGGTTTGAGTTTGGCCGCCTGCTCCGGCGGCGCGGGTGTGGCTATGGGTTTAGGGGCCGATGGTTTGGGGGAGGGCGTACCAGTGTTCGGTGCGCCAACCGGGTCTATCCGGGTAGAATAGGCATATACCTCCGACGAGGTGGCGGATGCGAAGAGGATGCCACCATAAACGCCATAGGAATAAACCGCATAGCACTCGTCCTGCCCCAGGTCCGGCAGTTTCAGGCACAAAGCGGACCGCTTGGTGTGCCATGAACCAGTGAATTCCCGTTGATGCCCCCCGGTTCGCAGATTCTTCCTTTCAACGCTGAATTGAACGAGGTACGTCCCATCGGGATAAAAATATTCAATGCGCGTGGCGCGCGGATTTTTTTGTCTGGAATGAACAGCTTCCCCGCTCAGAATTCTCGCTATTGCGTCGCCGTGGATCCGGGAACCCGGTGATGGTGGAGTAAACGATTCTCCTGATGCTTGAGGGGGTGAGGTTTCTGGCGCTGCACCGGGTGCCGGTATTTTCTTCCCTTCATATTCAATCCAGCTCGAGAAGAATGTTGCTTTTCCCGTTTTCGGCGAGACGAATTCGATCTGGGTCTGTTGGCGGTAAATGAGCGCACAGCCGTCGGAATTGAGGGACGCCACCTTGTAACAGACCTGATCGCCCTCGATCCGCCAACGGCCCCTATGCGTCTTGCCGAACTTGTTCCAGTAGCCGTCTTTCGAGAAGGCGATTTCATAACTGCCATCGGGATGATATCGCTTCAAGAATCTCTGTTTGCGAGCGTAAGAACCCCCAGAGACCGTGGCCCCGGTAAACAGCTCGGTCAGGTCCTGGCCTGTAACCGGCTTGCCAGTGGAGCGGGCAATTCTCTCTCGACAGTGGGAGCGGGTGATTTGTTCGCGCACCCAGCCGCTGCCAGGCCAAGAAGTACCGCCGCCCAATATTTCATTTGCATGCCCCTTCTCATCGTCAAACTGATCTCGTTGTGCAATGGGAGGTTGCTGCCGGTAAAGAAATCAAGCGAGGTTTTTTAATTTCTCTAACATCTTATAAGCCGCTTCCCCTCGTATCCCTTCTGCGAAGAGTCATTGGCCGTGCGAGTCCGATGCTTCGGGGGGCAGGGCGAGCGGTTAGCTTGAAAGGGTGCCGAAGCTGGTGCCCTGCGGGCTGCAGGTTTTTCGGGATCAAACTGTTTGAATTTCAGGAAACAGCGGGTCCAGCCCCGTCTCGCGGATTGTCGGGGCGGCTTCTCGCTTCGTCGTCTTCGCGCCGATGCCAGCGCAGAAGATGAAGGGTTTCCTGAGTTCGGGCGGCAGGCGGCCGATGATCTTTATGCCCTCGATGGGCAGCAGTTCGCTGATCTGCTGGAAGCCGAGGTCGGCCTCGCCGCGGGCGACGACGCGGCCGACCCGCTCGCCCAGGATCTTGGCCGTCCTGGGCTTCATCTCCTCGGCGATGCCGAGCCGGGGAAAGATTTCCTC
>JBFFGY010000198.1:0-5496 GCA_041557215.1 Alphaproteobacteria bacterium | reverse complement strand
GGCGTGTAGGTGAAACCCACTGGGGCGGTTATGCACAGAAGGCTCGGATCCAGGCCGACTGGCTGGTGCCGCTGCCCAAGGGTTTGAGCACGCGCCAGGCGATGGCGGTGGGCACCGCCGGCTTTACCTCGATGCTTTGCGTGCTGGCCCTGCAGGACCATGGCGTAACGCCGGACAGCGGCAAGGTGATCGTCACCGGTGCGGCCGGCGGCGTCGGTTCGGTAGCCGTCGCCATCCTGGCCAAGCTGGGTTTCGAGGTCGCTGCGGTGACCGGACGGGCGGATACCCACGACTATCTGAAATCGTTGGGCGCGACGGAAATCGTCGAGCGCGAGGCGCTATCCGAGCCCACCAAAAAGCCGATGGAAAGCGCGGTCTGGGCCGGCGCGGTGGATACCGTCGGCGGGGCCACCCTGTCGCGGCTGATCGGCCAGATGGCCTATGGCGCGCCCATCGCCGCCTGCGGGAACGCGGGTGGCATCAAGATCGAAACCAACGTGCTACCCTTCATCCTGCGCGCGGTGAAGCTGATCGGCGTGGATTCCGTCATGGTTCCCTTCGAGGACCGACTGCGGGTCTGGGAACGCATCGGCCACGACCTGCCGATGGACAAACTGGAAGACATGGTTGAGGAAATCGGCCTCGACGGCGTGATGGAGGCCGGGGGCAATATCCTGAAGGGCCAGGTCCGCGGCCGCACGCTGGTGAAACTGGGTTAGGAAACGAAAGATGAGCGTCGAACTGGCTTACGGGAAATCCACCCTGAAACTCGATCTGCCGGACGGCGTGAATCCCACGGTGATCCGCAAACCGCAGATGCCGGTCATCGCCGACCCGGCGGCGGCCGTGCGCGGGGCGCTGGACAGGCCGGTTGGCGCCCCGGCGCTGAAGGAACTGGCGGCGGGCAAATCCAGCGCCTGCATCCTGATCTGCGATGTTACGCGGCCGGTGCCGAACCATCTGTTCCTGCAGCCGATGATCCGCGATTTGATGGATGCCGGCATCCCGGCCGATGGCATCACCGTGCTGGTCGCCACCGGTCTGCACCGCCCCAACGAGGGCGAGGAACTGGCGGAACTGGTCGGCGATCCCTGGGTGCTGGAGACCGTCACCGTGGCCAACCATTTCGCCCGCAACGACGAGGACCATGTCGATCTGGGCGCAACGCCAAAGCGCGGCGTGCCGGTGAAGCTCGACCGGCGCATCGTCGAGGCGGAACTGAAGATCGCCACCGGGCTGGTAGAGCCGCATTTCATGGCCGGCTATTCCGGCGGGCGCAAGGTGGTGGCGCCGGGCGTGGCGCATCACGAAACCATCCGCACTTTCCACAACGCGAAATTCATGGAGGACCCGGCTGCCGTGCAGTGCAATCTGGACGGCAATCCGCTGCATGAGGAACAGCTAGCCATCGTGCGCATGCTGGGCGACGTCTACGGCCTGAACACGGTCATCGACGAGGACCGCAACCTGGTTTTCGTCAATTTCGGCGAGATCATCGAAAGCCACCTGGCGGCGGTGGAATTCGTGCGCGCCTCCACCGAACTGCCGGTGGGCCGGAAGTTCAAGACGATCGTCACCTCGTCCGCCGGCTATCCGCTGGACAAGACCTACTACCAGACCGTCAAGGCCATGGTAGTGCCGATGGACATACTTGAGCCGGGTGGCACCATCATCGTGGCTTCGGAAATCTCGGAGGGATTCGGCTCTCCGGAATTCCGCGCCGCCCAGGAACGGCTGGTAGCGCTGGGCCCGGACGCCTTCCTGGACACGCTATTGGCCAAGAGCCATGCCGACGTCGACGAATGGCAGACCGAGATGCAGCTGAAGCCCATGCGCGTCGGCAATATCCAGCTCTATGCCCCGAACATGCCGGCGGAAGACCGGCGGATCACCGGCGTCGAGATGGTGGAGTCTCTGGAGGGCGCCATCGCCGCGGCCGTGACAAGCTGCGGCGACCCGGACGTCGCCGTCATCCCCGAAGGCCCCTACGTCGTGCCCTTCGCGCGGGGCGCCTGATCGGCCAACATTTGCGGGGAACGCTCATACATCGTGAGTTCCCATTCGCCCGTGGCCTCGTCATGGCGGACGATCCACAGATGGTCCCTCACGTCCCGCAGTTTGAAATAGCGATAGTCGGGGGCAAACCAGCGGTCGACAATCTCCGCCACCTCAACCTTGCGCCCGTCGAACAGCAATCGCCTAGGCTCCTGTTCGCCGCGATGTCCGGCGTAACATTCCACGGCGATCTTGATAGTTGGATCCGACATTATCTTGATCTGATGCGCGATCGTCAGGCGTGCAATGGCAAGACTGCGGCAAATTGCTTCATTTAACAACTGTCAAACTGTATTTATTTACTCAGTGCTAATTTAATTGGCTGGCAATGCGGCAAAATTTCCGGGACGGGGGCCGAGCCATCGGCTATAACCTTCCCGCGCTGGAAGGTTTGCGTAAAGCAAGTACAGGAGGGAACGGAAATTTGCGTAGAATTCGTATAATCCTTTGGCTTCTTATCGCCACCGCTGCGGCAATTGTCGGCGCGCAGCTGGTGTTGCAGACGATAACGAATGATCAGGCGACTCGCACGGCCGAGGAACAGGCCCGCACCGCGAAGGAAGTCGCCCGGGAAGTCGTCACCGGCGAATTTTCGCTGATCGACCACCATGGCAATCCGGTGAAGGACGAGGATTACCGCGGCTATTGGCTGCTGATCTTTTTCGGATACACCCACTGCCCCGACGTCTGCCCGACCTCGCTGGGCGTTGTCGGGTTGGTAATGGACGAACTTGGCCCGGATGCGGACAAGGTGCAACCACTATTCATAACCATCGATCCCGCACGCGACACGCCGGAAATCATGGCTGAATATGTTGCGGACTTCCATCCGCGCATTATCGGTCTTTCCGGCAGTTCAGAGCAAATCAAGGCGGCGGCCCATAGCCACCGCGCCTACTACGCCAAGGCCCCGACGATGGAAGGTCTGGAAGAGGTCGTCGGCGAGTATGCCATGGACCATAGCGCCTATCTCTATCTGATGGATTCGGAGGGCGTTTACGCCCACGTCTTTTCACCCACCGATACGGTGGAGGAGATCGCTGCCGGGATCCGTGAATATCAGAACCAGAAGAATTGAATTATTGCATAAAGGAGTGACAACAATGCGTACCCTGCTTTCGACAGCCTTCGCTGTCTTGATGATCGCCGTCACAGCCCTTCCCGGGGCGGCGCGGGCCTCGGACGCGGTCAGCGTAGGGGAACTTCGCATCATGGCTCCCTGGGCACGGGCCAGCGCGGGCCATGGCAATGCGGGCGCCGCCTTCATGACGATCGCCAATACCGGGGCGGAAGACGACAAGCTGATCGCGGCTTCGACCGCGGCCGCCAAAAAGACCGAAATCCATGAAACGAAGATGCAAGACGGCGTCATGAAGATGCGCATGCTGATGGGCGGGCTAGCCATCCCGGCCGGCGGCAAGGTCGAGCTCAAGCCGATGGGCCAGCATGTCATGATGATGGGCGTGACGGAAAAGCTGGTCGAGGGCGAGACGCTTACGCTGACACTGACCTTCGAAAAGGCCGGCAGCGTGGAACTGGCCGTGCCGATCGCCGGCCCCGGCGCCATGATGGCGCCCGGAATTCATTGATGGAAAATTCACCCTGCCAGGACGAAAGCAATATCCTGGCAGGGTGTTTTTCTACTTCGTAATGATCTCCGGCCCCATCAGCGCCGTCGGCACGAACGTCGACAGCCAGGGAATATAGGTCACCATTATCAGGAACAGGAACAGGATCCCGAGCCAGGGCATGGCGGCCTTCACCACGCGCATCATCGGCATCTGCGCCACGCCCGAAGTGACGAACAGGTTCAGCCCGACCGGCGGGGTGATCATACCGATTTCCATGTTTACCACCATGATGATCCCCAGATGGATCGGATCGATGCCGAGGCTGATCGCTATCGGGAAGACCAGCGGCGCCACGATGACGATCAGGCCGGACGGCTCCATGAACTGGCCGCCGATCAGCAGAATCAGGTTGACGATAACCAGGAACATCACGGGCCCGAAACCGGCCTCCAGCATCGCCCCGGCGATCGTCTGAGGAATCTGCTCGTCGGTCAGAACATGCTTCAGGATCAGGGCATTCGCAATGATGAACAGAAGCATGATCGTGGTCTTGCCCGCCTCGAAAAGGGTATGTTTCGTATCCGGGTGGAAAAGGACCGTCACCAGGGCCTGCGGGCGCGAAAGCAGTGAATGGCGATGGTCACCCTCACCCTTCAGCGGGCCCATGTCCTTGTAGACGAAATTGGCGATAACGAAGGCATAAACGGCTGCGACCGCCGCCGCCTCGGTCGGCGTGAAGATGCCGCCATAGATACCGCCCAGAATAATGACGATTAGGAACAGGCCCCAACCCGCGTCGCGCGCCGCCCCGAGGATTTCCCCCCAGCCGGCCCAGTCCTGTGCCGGGAGGTTGCGAACCTTGGCGGCGATAAAGATGCCGACCATCAGCATGAAGCCGGCCAGCAAACCGGGAATGACGCCGGCAAGGAACATACGCCCGACCGATACGTCTACCGCGGAGGCGTAAACCACCATCACGATCGACGGCGGGATCAGGATGCCCAGCGTCCCGGCATTGCAGATCACGCCGGCTGCGAAATCCTTTGTGTAGCCAACCTGGCGCATGCCCGCGATGACGATGGTGCCGATGGCGACCACTGTAGCGGGCGACGAGCCGGACAGCGCCGCGAACAGCATGCAGGCAAAGACGCCGGCAATGGCAAGGCCGCCCTGGAAATGACCGACGCAAGCGATCGCGAAACGGATGATGCGCCGCGCAACGCCGCCCGTGGACATGAAGGTGGAAGCAAGGATGAAGAACGGGATCGCCAGCAGCGTGAAATGCCCGGCGAAGGCATTGAACAGAGTCTGGGCGATCGATCCGAGCGAACTGTCGGAGAATACCATCAGGAAGATGATCGAACTCAGCCCCAGCGAAACCGCTATCGGCACGCCGATCAACATCAAGCCTATCACCATCGTGAATAGCAGGATGACATCCATGGCTCAGCCCTCCCTTTTCGCCTGGGCTGCCGCTTCCTCGACCAGATCTTCGGCCTCGTGGCTGGCGATGATGCGTTCCAGGTCACCGGTCACGATCTTCCAGGCGGCCTGGAAGAAACGCAGCGTCAACAGGAACATTCCGATGGGCAGGGCCGCGTATGGAATGAAACGCGGTAGTTTCTCGTAGGCTTCGCCCTGGTTCATCGGCCCTTCGATGAAGCGAAGGAAACCGATCATCGGTATATCGTTCACCTCGTACCAGGCTT
This sequence comes from Alphaproteobacteria bacterium, assembly GCA_041557215.1. Taxonomy (GTDB): domain Bacteria; phylum Pseudomonadota; class Alphaproteobacteria; order UBA8366; family JADFVY01; genus JADFVY01. The sequence continues at coordinate 161 of JBFFGY010000198.1, read as the reverse complement.
GGTCCTTCAGTGTACCGTCCAGCAAGGGCAGCGCCGCAAATGGGGCCCAGTAATTCCAGGATCCGGCGAGCAGTAGCAGACTGAACGCAATGCAGGCGCCGATCGACAGGAAGGCGCAGGCACGGGCCAGATTGGCGGGGAGGATATTAATGATCGCATCG
>JBFFGY010000197.1:0-5514 GCA_041557215.1 Alphaproteobacteria bacterium | reverse complement strand
CGACGAAGTCGACGGCAGTCTGTTGCTGCTGCCAACGCTCGGTTTTGTGCCGCCCGAGGACCCCCGTTTCCTCGGAACCCTGAAACTGGCGGAGGAACGACTCCGTGACGGCATGTACATGCATCGCTACGCGGCACCGGACGATTTCGGCGTGCCGGAAACGAGCTTCAATGTATGCACCTTCTGGTATATCGAAGCGCTGGCCGCCGTGGGCCGCGCGGAGGAAGCGCGCGACCTTCTGGAGAATATGTTGGCGCGACGCAATTCGCTGGGCCTGCTATCGGAGGATATCGACGGCAAAACCGGGGAGTTATGGGGCAACTTCCCGCAAACCTATTCGATGGTCGGCCTGATCCATGCGGCAATGCGCTTGTCGCGTCCCTGGGAGGAGGCCTTATGAGCCGTCTTGTCGTCGTCTCGAACCGAGTCGCGCAGCCAAACCAGGGAAAAGGCAGCCAGGGTGGGCTTGCCGTGGCCCTGCGTGCCGCGCTCAAGGCAGAGGGAGGCTTGTGGTTCGGCTGGAGCGGCAATGTCGCGGAGCGACCTTCGTCGCAGCCCGAAATTACTCATTCCGGCAACGTGGCCTACGCGACGATTGATCTGAACGAGGTGGACCACGACGACTATTACAATGGCTTCGCGAATGGTGTTCTGTGGCCGTTGTTCCATTACAGACTCGACCTTATGGACTACAACCGCCGCAGCCGGAATGCCTATCAGCGGGTGAACACGTTATTTGCAAAACGCCTGGCTGCTCTACTGCAGCCGAATGATCTGGTCTGGGTAAACGACTATCATCTGATTCCGCTGGGCGAACAGATGCGCCAGGCCGGCTGCGATCAGCGCATCGGATTTTTTCTGCATGTTCCCTGGCCGGCAGTCGAGGTGTTGCTTGCCCTGCCCAACCATGAAGAACTTGTCCGTTCGTTGTGCGCATACGATCTCGTCGGCTTCCAGACCGGGCGTGATTTGCAGGCCTTCGTGGACTACATCACGATCGAGGCAAATGGAAAGATCGGCGATGACGGGATGATCGAAGTACATGGACGGCGGACCCGGGCCGCAGTTTTTCCAATCTCCATCGACTCATCTACCATAGCCAAGTATGCCGGACAGGCAGAGAAATCGGCGGCGACACAGAGATTGAAGCGCAGTATCGGCGAGCGAAACCTGATCATCGGAGTCGACCGGCTGGACTACTCAAAAGGCCTGATTAGCCGCATGAAGGCGTTCTCGCATCTGCTGGAGCAATATCCTGCAAACAGGGGCCAAGTCGTGCTGCTCCAGATCTCGCCGCCGACCCGCGAAGGCGTTGGGCTGTACGATGAAATCCGACACCAGCTAGAGGCCATATCGGGGCACGTGAACGGCGCCTATGCTGAGTACGATTGGATGCCGATCCGCTACCTTAACAAGGGATTTACACAAAAAACGCTGGCAGGCTTCTTGCGCCTCGCTCGGGTGGGACTGGTCACGCCCCTGCGCGACGGCATGAACCTGGTGGCTAAGGAATATGTCGCCGCGCAGTCACCGCGCAATCCTGGCGTCCTTGTCCTGTCCTGCTTTGCGGGGGCCGCGACCGAACTGGGCGGCGCGCTGATCGTTAACCCATACGACACCGAGGGTATTGCCGATACGCTCGAAAAGGCGCTTACCATGCCGCTGGATGAGCGCAAGGAACGCTGGATGAGTATGATGCACCACTTGCGGCGCTATGACATTACCGCCTGGCGGAAGAGTTTCGTGAAATCCCTTGCGGCAATGCCTTTGCCAAGCCAATGAGCGGCATGGCCCGAACCGTTCTTGTAGCCGATATTGGTGGCACGAATGCAAGGTTCGCGCTGGTCGAGAACGGTCGCGAGGTTGCCGTTCATAACTATGCTGTAGCGGATTATCCGACGTCGTCAGATGCGATAAGGGCCTTCGTGGCCAGCATTGGGAAGCGCCCGCTTCCATCCACGGCGGCGCTGGCGGTAGCCGGGCCGGTGTCGGGCGGGCATGGCGAGCTGACCAACGGGGCCTGGCGTCTGGATTCGGAAGTGCTTGCGCAGGACACGGGTATTGCACGAATTCAGCTAATCAACGATTTCGCTGCGCTGGCCAGGAGCTTGCCGCTTTTTTGCGCCGAGGACCTCTACGCCATTGACAGCGGCAAGGGAGTGGCCGGTTCACCACGCGCCGTACTAGGCCCGGGCACAGGACTGGGCGTCGCCATTTTCCTGCCCGCACATGACGGAATAGTGCTCCCGACCGAGGGTGGGCATGCGACCCTGCCGGCCGAGGACGGACGCGAAGCCGAAATACTGGCTTTCCTTCGAAACCAGTTCGGCCACGTTTCCGCCGAACGAGTCCTTTCGGGAGCTGGCCTTGAGAGCCTGTACGAGGCCATCCGGATGGTGGATGGGTTGGGTTGCGAGCCGCTACTGAACGCCGACGAAATCTCAGCTCGTGCGCTCAGCGGCGATTGTCCGGCCAGTCTTGCGACCCTGAAGACCTTCTGCGCGATGCTGGGCGGATTTGCCGGCAATGTAGCGCTGACTGCCGGCGCGCGGGGGGGGATTTACATCGCTGGCGGCATCGTTCCCCGGTTTCCCGAATTTCTTGCCGCATCCGATTTTCGCGAACGTTTCGAAGCCAAGGGCCGTTTCCGGCAATGGCTGGCGCCGATTCCAACCTTTGTCTTCACCCGTCGCTATCCGGCTTTTCCCGGACTTCTTGCCATGCTGGAGGATTAGGCGGCGTCCTGCTCCGCGCGCTTGGCCATCGTTACCATCAGCAAGGGGCCGATGAGGATGATCGCGCTCAGCGAGGCGAAGGCTATGCCCCATGCGGTGCCGCTTTGTTCGCCCCCCGCACCGTCGAGCACTGCGCCAAATGCCAGCGGCCCGATGAACGAGCCGACGAAGCCGATCATCGAATGCATCGCCATGGTGGCGCCGCGATAGCGCGGGTCGGCCGCGGCAACCACGCCGGCGGTCAGCGTCGCCGAATCGCCGATGACGGTCCAGCCATAGACGAAAGCCAGGAACACGACGGCAACAAAGGGCAGGGCCGAACCGGAAAAGCCGAAGGCCGTTCCGGCAAACGCTGAGGCCGTCATGACCACAATCAGCACCTGCCGGCGCCCGAAACGATGGGCCAGTTCATTGCCGATTACGCTGGCGGGCAGGCCGATCAAGTTGACCAGCGCCGCCAGTGTCGTCGCGCTCCAGGCCACGCCCAAGGCGCCGGACGGCTGCTGCGTCTGTGCGAAGACAAGAAAAGCCACGATCCAGGTTCGATAACCGAACAGTTCCCAGTTATGCACCGTGTAGCCCAGCGTGAAGGCCAGCGCGCGGCGGTTGGCGAAAACCGGACGGAAATCCAGCAACTTGGTGGCGGGAATGGAATCTTCAGCCGGCGGCTTCGGCCGCAACACCCAGAAAGCGAATATCAATGCCAGCCCGGGCCCAATCGCCGACAGAATGAAGGCCCAGTGCCAATCGATGGCTGCGGCCAGTTCCCCGGCGATGACGAAGGACAGACTGGAACCGACACCGAAGCTGGAAGTGTAGAAGGCGACGGCACGGCTTTGCGATTTTTCGGGCAAACTGTCGGTCAGCGCCTTGAGGCCTGGCATATAGGTGCCCGCCAGCCCGACGCCCTGCAGGAAACGCCAGAGGCTGGCGCTGGCCACCCCATCGGCCGCGACCGCGAAACCCAATGCCGAGGCCGCGCTGATCATCATCGCCACCAGATAGATGCGCCGCGGGTCGACCCGGTCGGTCAGGCTGACCAGCACCGGCACGGACAGCAGATAACCGGCAAAATAAACCCCGCCGATCCAGCCGGCCTCGGTGTTGCTGAGCCCCCATTCCTCCCGGAATGTCGGCAACAGCGCCGGGAAAGTGGCAAAGGTCGCCATACCAAGCACCTCGGCCACGCACATGGCGAGGATCAGCATGGCGGGGGAAGAGGGCCGCTGGATCATCTGGCGCCCCCTCGTCCCGGATCCGTCATACCGATGGGGGTCAGACGTGGATCGGCCGACCGGCCACCGCCAGCGCCGCTTCCTTGACCGCCTCGTTCAATGTGGGATGGCCATGGCAGGTTCGCGCGATGTCCTCCGCCGAGCCGCCGAACTCCATCGCCAGCACGATCTCGTGGATCATGTTGCCGGCATCCGGCCCGATGATATGGGCGCCCAGCACCCGGTCGGTCTTCGCATCGGCCAGGATCTTGACGAACCCGTCGGTATCCATGTTGGCGCGCGCCCGGCTGTTGGCAGTGAAGGGGAACTTGCCGGCCTTGTATTCGATGCCGGCTTCCTTCAGCTGCTCCTCGGTGTGGCCGACCGAGGCGACCTCCGGCCAAGTATAGACGATCCCGGGAATCGCATCGTAATTGATATGCGCCGACTGGCCGGCGATGATTTCCGCGCAGGCAACGCCTTCGTCCTCGGCCTTGTGCGCCAGCATCGGGCCGGGGACGCAGTCGCCGATCGCATAAATGCCTTCGACCGAGGTCCGGAAGTGGTCGTCGATCTTGATGAAACCGCGCGGGCCGACCTCGACGCCGGCCTTGTCCAGGCCCAGGCCCTCGGTGTAGGGCCGGCGGCCGATCGAGACCAGAACGGTATCGCAATCGATGGTCTCTGATTCGCCACCGTTCGCGGGCTCGACGGTCAGCTTCACGCCGGATTTCGATGTCTTCGCACCGGTCACCTTGGAGCCGAGCTTCAGGGTCATGCCCTGTTTCTTCATGGTGCGGGCGAAATTCTTGGAAATCTCGCCGTCCATTTCGGGGAGGATGCGGTCGAGAAATTCGACCACGGTCACCTTCGCGCCGAGCCGGCGCCAGACCGAGCCGAGCTCCAGACCGATCACCCCGCCGCCGACCACGACCATGTGTTTGGGCACCTTCGGCAGCGCCAGCGCGCCGGTGGAGGAGACGATCTGTTTTTCGTCGATCTCGACACCGGGCAGCGGCATGACGTCGGAACCGGTGGCGATCAGGATGTTTTTCGTCTCGATGGTCGCGGGCTTGCCGCCGTCGGCCGGCGTTACCGTTACCTTGCCGGGCGCCTCGATGGCGCCGGCGCCCTTTATGTAGTCGACCTTGTTCTTCTTGAAGAGGAACTCGATGCCCTTGGTCAGGTCGTCGACCACCTTTTCCTTGCGCGCCATCATGGCCTTCAGGTTCAGCTTGACCGAACCGAGATCGATGCCGTGCGTCGCGAAGCTGTGGTTGGCTTCCTCGAATTTCTCGGAGCTGTTCAGCAGCGCCTTTGACGGGATGCAGCCGACATTGAGGCAGGTGCCGCCCAGCGTGCCGCGCTTTTCCACGCAGGCGGCCTTCAGGCCGAGCTGCGCCGCGCGGATCGCCGCGACATAGCCGCCGGGGCCGCCGCCGATGACAACAAGATCGTACTGGGAATCGCTCATGGGGTAAGGTTTCTCCCGCGGACTGTCTGGAATTGACGGTTGTTCCTCCCGCGCCGGAACTTGCCCCATCCGCCCTGCTCATACAAGGTGG
>JBFFGY010000196.1:0-5518 GCA_041557215.1 Alphaproteobacteria bacterium | reverse complement strand
GCAAGGAGATCCTGACCGCCGCCGCCAGGCACAGCCCGGAACTGGCGGCCGCCATGGAAACCTGGAAGGAAATCAAGTTCGAATTCGACGTCGTCGACAAGCTGGCGGCCAGTTGGATCGGAGCGGAGAGGAAAGAGAGATGAGCAAAGTCGCGAATATCCAGGACTACCGGTCCAGTCAGGACGACCCGGGCAGCCGCAAATACGGCACCTTTTCCTATCTGCCGCAGATGGATTCGGATCGCATGCGCAAGCAGATCGAACATATGATTGCCAAGGGCTGGAACCCCGCCATTGAACATGTCGAGCCGTTCCGTTCGGCCGATAATTACTGGTATATGTGGAAGCTGCCGATGTTTGGCGAAAAGGACATCGAACGCATCCTCGCCGAGGTGGAGGAATGCCGCAAGGCCTGGCCGAAGCATCTGATCCGGCTGATCGGATATGACAATTATGCGCAGTCGCAGGGCGCCTCGATGGTGATCCACCGTCCCGGCGCGTGATACTGAAAACGGGATTGGATAGGGCGGCCTTAATAAAGAAAGGCCGCCTTTTTCATGCGCTGAAGCCTCGCGCGACTAGCGGTCAGCAAGTCCCGTTTGGAAAGCCGGAACTGGATCACATTTTGCCAATTTACTGCGACAGAACGTCACAAATTTGATCCCTGTCAATTCTGCCTGCCCGTAACCGTAATAGAAGTTTAGCGGCTATTCATTATTGGGCCAGGGGAAATAGATAGTGAGCGTAACCGTTAGCCGCAGGACTTTGTTCGGCGGAGGCTGGAAGGGCAAACCCGGCCCCATCAGGCCTCCCTGGACGCCGCCGGAAGCGGAATTTGCCGATCTTTGCACCGGTTGCGGCGACTGCATCCCGGCCTGCCCGCAGGACATTCTTGTCAAGGGGCGCGCCGGTTATCCTGTTGTCGATTTCTCGCGCGGCGCCTGCGACTTCTGCCGGGCCTGCGCCGATTCCTGCCCTGAAAAACTGTTCGCCGGCCGCGAAGCGGCGCCATGGTCCGTCAAGGCACGGATCGGCGCCGACTGTCTGTCGGCCAACGGGGTGGCCTGTCATGTTTGCGCCGAATGGTGCGATACGCGGGCGATCCGATTCCGGCTGGAAGTCGGCGGCCGCGCCTATCCCGAAACAAGTGACGCCGCCTGCACGGGTTGCGGCGAATGCGTTGCAATATGTCCTGCGAATGCCATCGCGATGGAGGAAAGCGAATGAACATATGTGGCGTACTGGTCCATGCCCATCCCGGCAAGGGAGCGGACGTGGCGGCCGCAATTGCAAGCCTCGACGGCGCGGAACTGCACCAGACGGTTCCTGACGGCCGGATGGTCGTCACAGTCGAGGATACCGAGGAAAGTTCGGCGGGCGATACGGTTCTCGCCCTGCACAGGCTTCCGGGCGTGTTGTCCGCCGCCCTTGTCTATCATCACTTCGAACCGGAAGAGACCATCGAATCCACTGCCATAGAAAGCGGGGAGTAACAGCCATGAAACAGTCACGGCGCGATTTCATCAAGACTTCGGCCATTGCCGCCACGGCGGCCGCGGCGGGCACCGGCCTGCCGCAAATTCAGAATGCGGAGGCGGCGGCCGCCGGGATCCGCTGGGACAAGGCGCCCTGCCGGTTCTGCGGAACCGGCTGCAGCGTGCTGGTCGGCACCAAGGGCGGCCGTATGGTCGCGACCCAGGGCGACCCCGACGCGCCGGTCAACCGGGGCCTCAACTGCATCAAGGGCTATTTCCTGTCCAAGATCGTTTATGGCCAGGACCGTCTGACCCAGCCTTTGCTGCGCATGACCAACGGCAAGTACGACAAGGACGGCGAGTTCACACCGATCAGCTGGGACCAGGCCTTCGACGTTATGGCCGAAAAATACAAGGAGGCCCTGAAGAAGAAGGGGCCGACCTCGATCGGCATGTTCGGCTCCGGCCAGTGGACTGTATGGGAAGGCTATGCCGCCGCTAAACTGATGAAGGCCGGTTTTCGGTCGAACAATATCGACCCGAATGCGCGCCACTGCATGGCCTCGGCTGTCGCGGCGTTCATCCGCACCTTCGGCATCGACGAGCCGATGGGCTGCTACGATGACCTGGAGCTTGCGGATGCCTTCGTGCTCTGGGGTTCCAACATGGCGGAGATGCATCCCATCCTGTGGTCGCGCCTGACCGACCGCCGGCTGACGGCTGACCATGTAAAGGTCGCGGTGCTTTCGACCTTCGAGAACCGCAATTTCGACCTCGCCGACGTCGGCATGGTGTTCAAGCCGGGCACCGACCTGGCTATCCTCAACTACATTGCCAACTACATCATCCAGAATGGCAAGGTGAACGAGGCCTTCGTCAAGGATCACGTCAATTTCCGAATCGGTAACGACGACATCGGCTATGGGCTGCGCCCCAACGATCCCCGCGAACAGGCGGCAAAGAATGCCGACAAAGCTGGCGGATCCAAGGAATACAGCTTCGACGAATATGCCAAGTTCGTGTCCGAGTATACGCTGGAGAAGGTGAGCGCTCTTTCGGGCGTCGAGCCGGCGAAGCTGGAAGCGCTGGCCGAGCTTTATGCCGATCCGAACCGCAAGGTCATGTCGCTCTGGACCATGGGTTTCAACCAGCATGCGCGCGGTACCTGGGTGAACCAGCTCTGCTACAACGTGCATCTGCTGACCGGCAAGATTTCCGAGCCGGGCAACGGTCCGTTCTCGCTGACCGGGCAGCCCTCGGCCTGCGGCACGGCCCGCGAAGTGGGCACATTCGCCCATCGCCTGCCCGCCGACATGGTGGTGATGAACGAGAAGCACCGCAAGATCGCCGAGGAGAAATGGCAATTGCCGGAAGGCACCATCCCCGGCAAACCCGGCTTCCATGCTGTCCTGCAGAACCGCAAGCTGAAGGACGGCGAACTCAATGTCTACTGGGTGCAATGCAACAACAATATGCAGGCCGCGCCCAATATGAACGAGGAGACCTGGCCCGGTTACCGGAATCCCGAAAACTTTATCATCGTCTCCGATCCCTATCCGACGGTGACCGCGCTCGCTGCCGACCTGATCCTGCCCACCGCCATGTGGGTGGAGAAGGAAGGCGCTTATGGCAATGCCGAACGGCGGACCCAGTTCTGGCGGCAGCAGATCGACCCGCCCGGCGAGTCCCGCTCCGACATGTGGCAGGTCGTCGAATTCTCCAAGCGTTTCAAGGTGGAGGAAGTATGGCCGGCCGACCTGGTCGCCAAGAAGCTGGAATACAAGGGCAAGACGCTCTATGACATCCTGTTTGCCAACGGCGTCGTCGACAAGTTCCCGCTATCCGAGACGCAGGATGGTTTCGCCAACCAGGAATCACAGCATTTCGGCTACTACATCCAGAAGGGTCTGTTTGAGGAATACGCCGATTTCGGCCGGGGCAAGGCCCACGACCTTGCCGAATTCGATACCTACCACAAGGCCCGTGGGCTGCGCTGGCCGGTGGTCGACGGCAAGGAGACCCTTTGGCGCTTCCGCGAAGGCTACGACCCCTATGTCAAGCCGGGCAAGAAGGTGGAGTTCTACGGCAAGCCTGACGGCAAGGCGATTATCTTTGCGCTGCCCTACGATCCGCCGGCGGAAGAGCCGGACGGCGATTACGATATGTGGCTGGTGACGGGCCGCGTGCTGGAACATTGGCATTCCGGCTCGATGACCCGCCGTGTCCCCGAACTGCATCGCGCGGTCCCGAATGCGGTGCTGTTCATGAACCCGGACGATGCGCGCAAGCGCGGGCTCAAGCGGGGCCAGGCGGTTCGCATCAGCACCCGGCGCGGGGTGCTGACCAGCCGCGTCGAGACCAAGGGGCGCAACGTGATGCCGGAAGGTGTCGTGTTTATCCCCTGGTTCGACGAGAGCCAGCTGGTCAACAAGCTGACGCTCGACGCCACATGTCCGATCTCCAAGGAGACTGACTTCAAGAAATGCGCCTGCAAGGTGGAGACGGCGTAGTCGGTGTCCGAAATGGGTGGACGTGATCCTCATACGGCCGGTTCCGACAGGCAGAGCAGGCGGCGGTTCCTCGCCGGGACCGCCCGCGCTGCCTGCGGTGTCGGCGTTGCGGGCCTTCTGCTTGGCCTTATGGCCGAGCAGGGGCGCGCCCGGCCGGCATGGGCGATCCGGCCGCCCGGGGCCATAGACGAGGCCGATTTTGCCGGGGCATGCGTGCGGTGCGGTTTGTGTGTGCGCGACTGTCCCTACAAGACGCTTCGGCTGGCGGAACTGGGTGATCCGCTTACCACCGGTACGCCCTATTTCGTGGCCCGCGATATTCCTTGCGAGATGTGCGAGGACATTCCCTGTGTCGTCGCCTGCCCCACAGGGGCGCTGGACAAGGAACTGACCAGGATCGAGGAATCCCGGATGGGGCTGGCCGTTCTCGTCGGGACCGAGACCTGCCTGAATTATCTGGGGCTTCGCTGCGACGTCTGTTACCGGGTCTGCCCGCTCATCGACAAGGCGATAACGCTGGAACGGCAGCATAACGAGCGGACCGGCGCCCATGCCATGTTCATTCCCACGGTCCATAGCGATAAATGCACCGGCTGCGGCAAATGCGAGAAGAGTTGTGTGCTCGAGGTCGCGGCCATCAAGGTGTTGCCGATCGATCTGGCCAAGGGAGAGGCAGACGCCCATTACCGGCTTGGTTGGGAGGAAAAGGAAAAACATGGCGGGCCGCTGCTGCCCGACATTCTCGATTTGCCTGACCGAACCCCGGGGATAGGCCAATGAGTGTATTGCAAGGGCATCCGGCCAATGGGCGCGGCCTTTGGGCGCGCAACAAATGGCTGTTCCTGCGGCGGTTCTCGCAGTTGTTCTTCCTTGCCCTTTTCCTCGCCGGGCCGGTGACCGGATTGTGGATTGTAAAGGGTACGCTGGCTTCCAGCCTGACCCTTGGCATACTGCCGCTGACCGATCCCTATATGCTGCTGCAGAGCCTGTTGGCAGGCCTGTTGCCGGCTGCGACGGCAATTACCGGGGCGCTGATTGTGTTCGCCGTCTACGCGTTGGTCGGCGGCCGGGTTTATTGTTCCTGGGTATGCCCGATCAATATGGTGACCGACGCATCGCACTGGCTGTCGGCGCGTTACGACATTCCGAAAGGATGGCAGCCGAAACGATCGCTGCGTTACTGGGTCCTGGGAATGACCCTCGCCGCTTCGGCGGCCACGGGCATGATTGTCTGGGAACTGGTCAACCCGATTACGCTGCTGCATCGTGGCCTGCTTTACGGCGTCGGTTTCGCCTGGGCCGCGGTCCTGGCCGTCTTCCTGTTCGACCTGTTCGTCAGCCGGCGCGGCTGGTGCGGGCATCTCTGCCCGGTGGGCGCGTTTTACGGCCTTGTCGGCAGTTTCGCCCTGTTGCGGGTGAACGCCGTCAACCGGGATGACTGCGACGATTGCATGGACTGTTATGCCGTCTGCCCCGAACCCCATGTCATAACGCTGGCCCTGAAGGGTGTCCGAAAAGGAGCCGGACCCGTCAT
>JBFFGY010000195.1:0-5536 GCA_041557215.1 Alphaproteobacteria bacterium | reverse complement strand
TCCGCGAAATCGTGGAAGCCGAGGAAACGGTTCGTTCGGATGGGTTGCCCGGTGACATGGCGGGCTTCCTGGCGCTGAAGAAGATGGGCTTCTCCGATGCGCGGCTGGGCGAGTTGACCGGCCTTTCGGAAGAGGAGGTGGCCCGGCGCCGCCGCGAAATTGGCGTTCGGCCCGTCTATAAGCGCATCGATACCTGCGCCGCCGAATTCCCCTCGCCGACGCCTTATATGTATTCCTGTTACGAGGGCGACGGAGTCCTCCCCGGCGAGTGCGAGTCCGAGGTTTCCGAGCGCGACAAGGTCGTCATCCTGGGCGGCGGGCCGAACCGCATCGGCCAGGGCATCGAGTTCGACTATTGCTGCGTCCATGCCTGCTACGGGCTGAAGGATGCCGGGGTCGAGACCATCATGGTCAATTGCAATCCCGAAACCGTGTCGACCGACTACGACACCTCGGACCGGCTCTATTTTGAACCGCTGACCGCCGAGGATGTGATCGAGCTGATTTCGGTTGAACAGCGCAAGGGCAATCTGAAGGGCGTGATCGTCCAGCTGGGCGGGCAGACCCCGCTTAAACTGGCCGGCGCGCTGGAAGCGGCGGGTATTCCCATCCTGGGCACGTCCCCGGACGCGATCGACCTGGCCGAGGACAGGGAGCGGTTTCAGAAACTTCTGCAGAAGCTTGGCCTGCGTCAGCCGGCGAACGGCACCGCAACCTCGACCGAACAGGCCGAGAAGGTCGCCGAGGAAATCGGTTTCCCGGTCGTGATCCGACCGTCCTATGTTCTGGGCGGCCGGGCCATGGAAATCGTGCACGATCTTGAAGGACTGCGCCGCTACATGACCACGGCGGTGAAGGTGTCTGGCAAGAATCCGGTGCTGATCGATAGCTATCTGCGCGATGCCATCGAGATGGATGTGGATGCGCTGTGCGACGGCAAGCAGGTCTATGTCGCCGGCATCATGGAGCATATCGAGGAGGCCGGCATCCATTCCGGCGACAGCGCCTGTTCGCTGCCGCCCTATTCGCTGGATGCCGATACGATCGCCGAGATTCGCCGGCAGACAGAGGCGATGGCCCATGCGCTGGGCGTCGTCGGCCTGATGAACGTGCAATATGCCGTCAAGGACGGGACCATCTACGTCCTGGAGGTCAACCCGCGCGCCAGCCGCACGGTGCCCTTCGTCGCCAAGGCCACCGGCCTGCCGATTGCAAAGATCGCCGCGCGCGTGATGGCCGGCGAGAAGCTGAGCGATTTCGGCATCGACCAGCCCGGCCCGCCGGAACTGGGCCAGGTCGCGGTAAAGGAGGCAGTGTTCCCCTTCGCCCGGTTCCCCGGCGTCGATGTCATGCTTGGCCCGGAAATGCGCTCAACGGGCGAGGTCATGGGGCTGGACCGGGATTTCGGCCGCGCCTTCGCCAAGTCGCAGCTTGGCGCCGGCGTCGACCTGCCCATGGAAGGCACGGTCTTCATATCGGTCCGCGACCATGACAAGCAGGCCGTCATCGGCGTTGCCCGCGACCTGCTGGCCATGGGCTATCGCCTGATCGCCACGCGCGGAACCGCCACTTTCCTCTGTGAGCAGGGTCTCGCGGTTGAAAAGGTCAACAAGGTGCTGGAAGGATCGCCCCATATTGTGGATGCGATGATCGACGGCGATGTCCAATTGGTGGTCAACACCACGGAGGGCGCTAAGTCGATCGAGGACAGTTTCAGCCTGCGCCGGACAGCCCTGACGACCGGGATTCCGTACTACACCACGATCGCCGGCGCACGCGCGACGGTGCGCGCGATCCAGGCCATGAAAAACGGGTCTCTTGAAGTGGCGTCGCTTCAGTCGTATTTTACTAGCGCGGAATAGAGATTTTTCCCCGGTGAGGAGAACTTCGATCAGCCGCCGGCCCTAGAGGAGCCGCCGGCCGAGAGAGTTATTTTGCGGTGAGCCGGGCGCCGACGAAAAGGAAAACGCGACGATGGAAAAGGTGCCGATGACGCAGGGCGGGTACGACCGGCTGCAGGAAGAATTGAAGAATTTGAGAACCGTCGAACGGCCGGCGATCATTCAGGCGATCGCCTCGGCCCGCGAGCATGGCGACCTTTCGGAGAACGCGGAATATCACGCCGCGCGCGAACGCCAGAGCTTCATCGAGGGCCGGATCAGCGAGCTGGAGGACAAGGTCAGCCGCGCGCAGATCATCGATGTCAGCAAGCTCGATGGCGACATGGTCAAATTCGGTGCGACCGTCACCGTGACCGACGAGGAAACGGATGAGGAATCCACCTACCAGATCGTCGGCGAGCTGGAGGCCGATATCGCGTCGGGCCTGTTGTCGGTGACCTCGCCGATGGCGCGGGCGATCATTGGCAAATCGGTCGGCGACTCGGTAGAGGTTTCCACCCCGCGCGGGGTGAAGGACTACGAAATCGTAAAGGTCGAATTCAAATAGGAAGAAAATGGGGGCTGGGCGCCCGGCCCTTAACCCGCGGCGTCCACGTCCACCGGCACGCCGAATTCGTATTTGGCGGAACGGATCGCCAGCATGGATTTCACATGGCTGACCGTGGGCGCGGCGGTAAGTTCCTCGGTCAGGAAACGCTGATAGCTGTCCCAGTCCTCGGCAACGATCTTGAGCAGGAAATCGGTCTCTCCGGCCAGCATATGGCACTCGCGAACCAGCGGCCAGTCGGCCACCAGCTTCTCGAAGGCCACCAGGTCCGCCTCGGCCTGGCTGCTGAGCCCGACATGCGCAAAGACGGTCACGCCGAATCCCAGAGCCTCCGGCGCAACGTCGGCATGATAGCCCTTGATGTAGCCCGCGTCTTCGAGCGCCCGCAGGCGGCGCAAACAGGGCGGGGCCGAAATGCCGGCGCGCCGGGCCAGTTCCACATTCGGCATTCTGCCGTTCTGCTGAAGGTCGCGAAGGATCTTCCGGTCGATTTTGTCGAGCTTGACTCGGCGCATGAACAGGTGCTCCAGATGAGGGATATGCGCAACAATATTACAATTGCCTGCGTGCCTTGCAAGGGCTATGCGTCACTTGGTCCTGTGTCTCGATCCGGGGAAAACTGCCTTGGTTGCTGACGTTAGCTGGGTTCTGACGGACGGTAAGGCCGGCACGCGAAACGGTGCGCTGGGCCTGGCGGAGGCCGTGGGGCTGCCGGTCGTCGACAAACATGTCCATTCACGCCTGCCATGGCGCTGGCTGCCGCCGCAATTGTGGTTGCCCGGCGTTCTGGGGGTCGGCAGGGGTGGTGACGAACTGGCGCCGCCCTGGCCGCGTCTGCTGATCAGCGCGGGCGAACGGTCGGTCGGCCCCGCGCTGGCGATCAGGCGGCTCAGCAAGGGCGCGGCATTCTGTGTGCATATACAGCATCCACGGGTCGACCCGATGAAGTTCGACTTGGTCACCGCCTCGGCGCACGACCGGCTTTCGGGGCCGAACGTGCGGACGACCCTGGGGGCTCTGCATCATGTGACCCGCGAAAAACTTGAATCGGCAAGTAGAAAATTCGAATCCCGCTATGCCCATCTGCCCCGGCCGCTGGTGGCGGTGCTGATCGGCGGGGCCAACCGCGTCTATCGCTTCGACCGGGACGCGGCCGCGAGGTTGGCGGACGGGCTGGCGCGGATCTGCGCCGAATCGGGTTGCGGGCTGGTAATCACCGCCTCGCGGCGAACCGGTGCGGAAAACCAGGCCTTGCTGCGGGAGCGTCTGAAGGGGCTGCCGGCGGAAATCTGGGACGGTGAAGGGGAAAACCCCTATTTCGCCTTCCTGGGCCTTGCCGATGCGATCGTGGTGACAGGCGATTCGGTGAATATGGTGTCCGAAGCCTGCTATACCGGCAAGCCCGTTCATGTGTTCCACTTGCCGGGCGGCGGCCGCACGAAATTCGACCGTTTCCACGATAGCCTGCAGCGGGCCGGCATTACCCGACCCTTCGAAGGCCGCCTGGAAGACTGGCATTACGAGCCGCTGGACGAGCGCGCCGCGCTGGCGGCGGAAATAAGGTCAAGGTTGGGTTAGCGGCGGGCAAATCCGATCTTTGTCCTTGGATTTCTTTCATGGCTGTCGCTAAACTCCCGCCATGACTGAGGGGGTTCAGCGCAGACTGGCGGCAATCGTGGCCGCCGATGTCGTCGGTTATTCGCGCCTGATGGGCGCGGATGAGACCGGCACGCTTGCTGCCCTTCGCAATCACCGCTCCGAACTCACCGACCCGCTGATCCATGCGAATGGCGGCCGCATCGTCAAGACGATGGGCGACGGGTTGTTGCTGGAATTTCCGTCCGTCGTGGCCGCGGTCGAATTCGCCGTCGCCATGCAGACCGGACTCGCCGAACGCAACGAAGGCGCGCCGGAAGCCAGGGCCATCCGCTTCCGCATCGGCGTGCATATCGGCGATATCATCATCGAGGGCGACGATATCTTCGGTAATGGCGTGAATATCGCCGCGCGCGTCGAGCCGCTCGCAGACCCCGATGGCATCAGCCTGTCGGACGATGCCTACAGGCAGGTCCGCGACCGGCTGGATGTTGTCTGGGAAGAAGGTAGCGAGCATGAAGTCAAGAACATCGCCCGGCCGCTCCATGTTTGGCATTGGGTGCGCGATGGCGGCAGGACGACAGCACCGCGGCCGACGCCTGCAAGCGGCCGGCCGGCGCCGCTGGAACTGCCGGACAAACCTTCCATCGCCGTACTGCCCTTCGACAACATGTCCGGCGATCCGGAACAGGACTATTTCGCCGACGGCATGACCGAGGACCTGATCACCGATCTGTCCAAGATTTCCGGACTGTTCGTGGTGGCGCGCAATTCCTTCTTCGTGTTCAAGGGGCAGGCGGTGGATGTGCGGGACGTGGCCCGCCGCCTGGGGGTGCGCTATGTGCTGGAAGGCAGCGTCCGCAAGGCGGGATCGCGTGTACGCATCAATGTGCAGCTGATCGATGCGGTCAGCGGCGGCCATTTATGGGCCGAACGCGTCGATGGTTCGATCGAGGACGTTTTCGAATTGCAGGACGATGTCGGGGCAAAGGTGGTGTCCGCCCTGTCGGTGCGCCTGCAGGGCGACGAGAAGGAGCGGCTGCAGCGAGTCCATACCCACAATCTGGACGCCTATGAGCTTTATGTCCGCGCCAAGGCCACGCCCTATCCGCCAATTCCCGAACGGATTCGTGCCGCCCAGGAAATGTTCGAGCAGGTCATTGGGCTGGACCCGGATTTTGCCGGGGGTTATGCGGGACTGTCCTGGATGCTCGGTTTCAGCGCTATCTGGGGCCATGCAGACCCGACCCAGGCCATCGCAAGGGCCGATGAAATGGCTCGCAAGGCCGTTTCTCTCGATGATAATTTCGGCTGGTCCCACGTGGCCCTTGGCCAGGCCCTGATGATTCAGGGCCGGCACGAGGACGCGCTCGCCGCGGTAGACGAGGCCGTGGCGCGTCAGCCCAACGGATGCGGACGCCCATGCCTACCGGGGCTTGATGCTGGCAATGGCTGGCCGCCCGGCGCTCGGCGTCGAGCCGCTCGAGCTTGC
>JBFFGY010000194.1:0-5538 GCA_041557215.1 Alphaproteobacteria bacterium | reverse complement strand
GTCTTCAGGGCATGGGCCAGGTTTCCCACATGGGTTCGCGCGCGGCCGAGCAGGCCGGCATTATGCTCCAGAAGCGCATCCAGTTCCTTCACCAGTGGCTGCACCTCCGTTGGCCAGTCGCCTTCCAGGCGTTCCGCCCGGCCCTCGCGAATGTCGCTGAGGGCGACGCGAATGCGCCGGAGAGGCTGCAGTCCGACCTTTACCTGAATTGCAACGGCAAAGCCGAGTCCCAGCCCCAGGACGCCCAATGACCACAAAAGCGCCAGATTGAACGGCCGCAACTCTGCGGTGAGTTCCGAGACCCGCGCCGCGACGGCAAATCGCACCGGGGGCGAATACAGGGGCCGTTCCGGCAAGGTCACGTCGATAAAGCGGACCCGCAGCAGTTCATTATCCGGCCCTGCAATTTCCTCGGTCTGCATAACTCCCACCTCGTCCGGCCGCGGTGGGTTCAGGGCCTTGTCCCAGAGCGAACGCGACCGAATCTGGGGCGATCCATGAGGGTCCGACACCTGCCAGTACCATCCCGAATAGGGCACGTTGAAGCGAGGGTCCGGCAATGTCCGCGATATGATCAGCCGGTTTGAAATGTCGACCGTTGTGACCGCGATGAGGGCATCCACATGCACGCTCAGCCGCGCGTCGAAATTGCGCTCGACGGAATCCCGGAACAGTGCCGATATGACCACTCCGCCGATGGCCAGGGCGGCCACGATCCACAACGCGGCGCCGGCGAGAAGCCGGAAGGCGAGCGAGCGATTTCTACGCGCCATCCTCGGGCTCCGCCATCCGGTAGCCCAGGCCGCGTACGGTTTCTATTACGTCCGTTCCCAGCTTGCGGCGCAGCCGGCCTATGAAAACCTCGATGGTATTGGAATCGAGGTCAAAATCCTGATCGTAAAGATGTTCGGTCAGTTCGGTCCGCGACATGACCTTGCCCAGATTATGGGCCATATAAGCGAGTAGCCTGTATTCCTGCCCCGTCAGTTTGACCGGGGCGCCATCCACTGTTACGCGGCTGGCCCTGGTATCGATCCGCAGCTTGCCGCATTCGATGATTGGCGAGGCATGGCCGCCCGACCGGCGAATGATCGCCCGTAGCCGCGCAACGAGTTCCTCCATGCGAAACGGTTTGGCCAGATAGTCGTCGGCGCCGGCATCGAAGCCGGCCACCTTGTCGCTCCAGCGGTCGCGCGCCGTCAGGATCAATACCGGCATCGTTTTTCCAGCCTCGCGCCAATGCTCAAGGACCGTCATGCCGTCGACATTGGGCAAGCCCAGGTCCAGGACCACTGCGTCATACGGTTCGGTCTCGCCAAGAAATTCCGCTTCCTCCCCGTCGCCGGTCAGGTCGACGGCATAGCCGGCTTCGCGCAGCGCATCGACCAGCTGTTCAGACAGGTCCGGATCGTCCTCAACGACCAGAAGGCGCATCACCGTTGCCCCTTAATTTCAATGATCCGGCCGGTTTCCGCATTTACCGTCACCGATGTAACGTCGCCTTTCTGGCCGCGGACCTTGATGCGATAGAGCCATGGCGAGCCTTGATCGTCGACCTGAACGTCCAGCACCTTGCCCGGCACCTTCTCACTGACGACCTTCAATATATCGCCTAATGGCCTGATTTTTCCGGATTCTGTTGCGGCACGAATCTGCTCCGGATCGGCGTCCGCCCGTACGGCGATGTTGCCGGGCAACCCTATCAGACCCGTACAGGTAAGGATGACGATCAGAATTCGCATGGTCCAGAGGTAAGCCCGCGATCCTGAACGGCGGATGAACATGGCATTCAGGATCGGTTCAGTGCGCCTTTGCAATGCTTGGACCCATCGACCCAACCGGTCACCAGTAATGGAGGGCATCATGTTGACATCTACCTCGACTATCCGATCCAGATTGGCCGTCTGCGCGGCTTCGGTAGCGCTGGTGGCCGGCATGCTGGCGGCTCCCGCGGCAGCGGAGACCGAGCATAAGCGCTGGTGGCCGAATCAATCGGCCACACGCCCCGGCAATGTCGAACAGGGAGGCCGGGAGGTCAACCTCCGTTACGGCGGACATGACCACGGGAAGCCGCCAGCATGGCTTTTTGCGCCGAAGGGCAAGAAGGACAAACATGACCGGCATGCCGGGCATTATCCGCCTTATCCTCCGGGCTATGGCGGTCATGACCGCCGGCACGACAGTCGTCACGACAACGGCCATGGCCGGCATCGGGACCGTGACCGCCACGACCGCGGCCACAGGCATTACGCCGATCGCGGCGAGCGGCACTATTACTACAGTTACAGCTATTACTATCCGCGCCCCTACCCCCGGGTGCCCTATTACGCGGTGCCCTATCACACCCACGGGCCGGCCGGCGGTCACGACCATGCTTACGATGGCCGCCAGGCAGCGACCTGCGGCGGATACAGCGATGGCGGGCGTTATGTTCTGGATGGCTCGCACGAACCGGGCGGAACCATCGTTGGTGGCATAGTCGGCGCCGCGATCGGATCGCAGATCGGCGGCGGCAATGGCCGGCTGGCGGCAGTGGGCGCCGGTACGCTCATCGGTGCGTTGATTGGCCGCGATGTCGGCCGGTCCATGGATGCCGCCGACCGCGCCTATGCTGCGGGCTCTTTCGGCCAAGCGATGGAATATGCGCCGACCTGCAGCACCATCACCTGGGACAATCCCCGGTCGGGCAGCAGCGGAACCGTGACGCCGACCCAGACCTACGAGCCCGAGCCCGGCCGCTATTGCCGCGAATTCCAGCAGCAGGTGGTGATTGGCGGGAAGGTCCAGGACGCGTACGGCACGGCATGCCGCCAGCCTGACGGAGATTGGGAAATCGTTACCGAGTAGCCATAACCCCCGTCTCGGTAACGCATGACGGCCGCCTGTCGATTTGCGCGGGTGGGCGCGGCGAAAGGCGGCCGTCAATCTTTTCGAACGCAAAATCGTCTTTGCAGGCCACGCCGGGAAGATGAACGGCACATGAACGGGGCATTCACGGTCGGTTCAGGGCGGTCATGAGAATATAAGTCCAACCTGCGGACGACCCAACGTTCGCGACAAAACGCCGGGTAGCCATTGCCCCCCGAGACCCGGCACCCACTGGCGGCCGCGGCATGATAGCCGGGCCGCCATCTTTCTTTCCAGTCAGACGGCCTGGGAATGTTTTCCGACGCCGCTGTCCAGATAAGTGTCGAACAGGGCGCAAACCGTCCTCATCAACGGGCGGCCCATTTCCGTAATGCCGACGATGGATCCGTCCACGGTGGCGATGCCGTCCGCGATCATCGGCTCCAGCATCTCGATTTCGCTGCGGAAATGCTCCGCGGTCTCGCCATAGCGGGCGGTTTCCGCCGCAAGATCCACCTTAAGGTCGCACATCAGCCGCTCAATGACGCCGCGGCGCAGCCGGTCCTCATCGCTAAGTGCGATGCCCTTCACGATTGGCGGCCGGCCGGCGCGCACAGCATCGCCCCAACCGCGCAGCGGCTGAGCATTCTGGAGATAGCCTTGCGGCAGAGCCCCGATCGAAGACGCGCCGAAGCCGATCAGCGAGCTGGCCTCGTCGGTCGTATAGCCCTGGAAATTACGATGCAGCCGTCCAAGGTCCAACGCCTCGGTCATGTCGTCGCTTTCCAGGGCGAAATGGTCCAGCCCGATTCGGCGATATCCCCGGTCGGCCAGGCCATGCGCGATGGCTTCGGCCTGCTCGAAACGCTCCCAGGCGTCCGGCAAGGCCTCGTCGGGGATCATCTTCTGGTGCGTCTTCATCCAGGGCACATGGGCATAGCCGAAAGCCGCCAGCCTGTCTGGACGAAGCGAAGCCGCCAGTTCGACGCTCCGATGGATGTCGTCGACGGTCTGGTAGGGCAGGCCGTACATCAGGTCGAAATTGATTGCCGTGATCCCCGATTCACGCAGCCAGTTGACGACTTGCGCGGTCATTTCAAAGGGCTGGACGCGGTTGATCGCCTTCTGCACATTCTCGTTGAAATCCTGGACACCCAGGCTTGCCCTGTTGACGCCGGCCCGCGCCAGCGCCTTGGCACGGTCTTCGGTCATCGTCCGCGGATCCATTTCCACGGCAATTTCCGCGTCGGCCGCGACATTGAAACTCTCGCGCACTTCGCCAATCAGATGTTCGATGTCTTCCGCCGACAGGATGGTCGGCGTGCCGCCGCCCCAGTGAATATGGGTGATGGGAGGCTTGGCGCCCATCATGCCGCCGATCAGCGAAACCTCGTCCTTCATGGTCGAGGCGTAGTCGCCGATCGGCTCATAGCGGCGCACGATCTTGGTGTAACAGCCGCAGTACCAGCACATCTCGTGACAGAAAGGGACGTGGAAATACAAAGACAGCGGTTCGTCCGAACCCATCTCGCCCAACCAGCGTTCATAGGTGTCCGCGTTCACCCCTGCGTGGAAGTGAGGCGCCGTGGGATAGCTCGTATAACGAGGGACCCGCCTGTCGTACCGCTCTAAAAGCGTTCGATCCATTATGTCATTTCTCCTTCAAGGCCCTTCATTAACTACTACCCACAGACATAGGCTTCGTTGATACAAATCAATGGTTGGTGAGCACTTTCCGGTCGCGGTACTATTGCGGGCGGCAGGCTGCCCCACTATGTTCCTTTTCAGCAAAATCACGGGACAGAAAACAAAATGAACCGCTTGATTCGCCTTATCGGAATTACTCTGTTAGCCACCGGTTTATCCCTTGGCGAGGCCGCTGCCGTCAACCCGGATGAAGTTCTCGAAGACCCGGTCCTTGAGCAGCGGGCTCGGACGCTGAGCTTGAAGCTGCGCTGCTTGGTCTGTCAAAACCAGTCCATCGACGATTCCAACGCTGATCTCGCGCGCGATCTGCGTATAATCCTGCGGGAGCGACTGGTGGCCGGTGACACCGACGAGCAGGTAATCCAGTTTCTTGTCGACCGTTACGGCGATTACGTTTTGCTGGAGCCGCCGGTCAATCCGACCACCTATCTTCTCTGGTACGGGCCGGCAGCCCTGCTCTTGCTGGGCGGCGCGGGCCTCGCAGTTGCCGTGCGCCGCCGCCGCGCGACTCCTCCGGCAGAAGGGTTGAGCGAGGAAGAGGAAAAGCGGCTGGCCGAACTTCTGAAATCCGGCGACAACGCGTAAAACAGTTTACGGCCGGCCCGTTGGCCGGCCGCTATTGGCCTTGATCCAGCCTATGAGGATTTCGATATCCTCTTGCTTTTTCATGCCCGGAAAGGCCATCCGCGTCCCGGGAACGAGAAGGCTGGGCTGTTCCAGGAACAGGGCCAGGTTTTCCTCGTTCCATTCCAGTTCGTCTTCCTTCGCCAACTGCTGCATGGCCCTGGAATATTTGAATCCCGGTACCGAAGCGGCCTGGCGGTCTATAATGCGGTGCAGGCTGGGGCCGTTGCCGTTCTTGTTCTTGGCGAGGCTATGGCATTGCGCGCATTTCTTGGTGAACAGAGCTTCCCCGGGTTCTTCGAGAGCCGGTGCGGCGGGCTGAGTCGCTTGTTGGGCGGGCGTTCGCGCGCTCCCGATGGC
>JBFFGY010000193.1:0-5563 GCA_041557215.1 Alphaproteobacteria bacterium | reverse complement strand
CCAGGTCACCTTGTGGCTGCCGATCTCGTCATATTTCGAATGCATGATGCGGTATTCGACCGTCTGCCCCACGGCCGCCCCGCGCATCTCCGCCGCCGAAACGGTCCCGGCCATCAACAACAGCGCCAGCCCCGCCGATAGCCCGATCGCTCTCCCTCTCATGATATCCTCCTGTTCTCTGCCCTGTTTGTCCGGAAGATCAGGCAGCTTCCGCTTCCACGGCCAGCAGTTGCCTGAACGTATCAATGAAGCCATGGAAATCCGCCTCCGCTATCACGAGTGGCGGGTCAATGCGCAGGGTTCCGCCCCTGTTACAGACGATATAGCCCTGCTCCAGCAGCCCCTCGTAGATCCTGTCGGATACCGCCTTGTCCGTAAAATCGATGGCGAACATCATGCCTCGGCCGCGCACCGCCGTGATCTGACTGCCTTCCGCCAGTTCCTGCAACCTGGCCAGAAATATCGCGCCCAGCCTCTTTGCCCGTTCGACCAGACCGTCGTCGGCCATCGCCCGGACAACCGTCAGCGCCACCGCCGCACCCAGCGGGTCATTCTGGTGTGACTGCATATATTTGAAGTTGCCGCCCTCCAGCACCCTCGCCGTCGTGCGGTTCATTGCCAGCGCGCTGACCGGATAGCCGTTGCCCAACCCCTTGCCGATGGCCACCATGTCGGGTTCGATCGGGTAATGGTTAAAGCCGAACCATTCACCCGTCCGACCCATTCCGGTGGTGACGTCGTTGACCAGTATCTTTCCACCCTGCGCCCGGACGATCTCTACGATGTTGCGGATAAGCGAAGCGGGCGGAAAGCGCACGAAGCCGGATGCGCTGCCCGGCTCAAACACGAAGGCGGAAATATCGCTGGGGATCTCCGCCAGCCTAGGGCAATCCCGCCGGCAATCCTTATGGTCCGGACAGGAAGCACAGTCACGCCAGTCGAACAGATGCCAATCAACCTCCCGCTCGGTTACGGCGCTGAACGACCCCAGATAGGCGTCGTGCATGCATAGTGTTGCCGGCTTTTGCGTGATGTACCGGCAGATCTGCCGGGCGAGTTCGATGGCCTCGCTGCCCGAACAGAGAAACACGCACTGCCCGCCCGCAAGGCCAGTGACGGACAGCACCGCCTCAGCCGCCTCATCGACAATGGCACTGGAATAACAGAAACCGGCATGGGCAATCGCTCCGCTCTGGCGCGCGATCGCGGCGTTGACCCGCGCGTCGCCATGCCCCAGCGGCGTACACCAGACGCCGGATTCCAGGTCGAGATAACGCCGTCCCTCGCCATCGCGCAGCCAAGCCCCCTTGCCGCCGACGATGTCGGCAAGCTTCAGCTCGTGGCCCGTGCAGTTGAGTACACCGTCCATGGCGTGCCCCTTCCAAGATGCGCCAGCTCGGGCATTACCAGTCCTTTGGAGGAAGCAATATACCCCACGAAGTCAGGGACAGACACCGTTTTCACGTCAGGCAGCAATGCGATAGCAAGCGCTGGCTCAAAGCGGATGCCCGTGCTTTTTGTCTCGTGACCGGCCCTTTTGATCCAGCGCAACGAAACTTCCGCGGCGTTGTGCTATCCGAAAACTCACCGCCTCCCCCGCACATAAGGACATGCGCCCGGTTCCGGCCACGCCGCGCGCCCCGGTGGCCCGCCGCCCCTTGCAGCGAGAAGGAAGATGGTCGAAAGAAGCAGAATCAGGTTGTTGACCGGCGCCCTGGCAAGCGTTGCCCTGCCCTATCTCACTGGCTGCACCCAGCAGGCCTATGAGGCGCAGACTGCCCCGCCGCCACGCGGGGTGTCGCGCTGCGGCCCTACGCCGGACTTCTACGACTATTGGTACTATCCCCAGGAGGAAGTCTATTTCCACATCCATTCGGGAGATTACTTCTACCAGGATGGCGGTGTGTGGTGGCGCGTGCAATGGCTGCCGAACTATTTCTACCTCGATCCTGGAGACAGGATCTGCCTGCGCATCATGGACGTGCAGCCTTGGCGCTATCATTATGCGGTGCGTGGGCGATACCCGTCGCGGCCACGCCCCTACGCCTGGTATGACTACTGGTACTATCCGTTCTCGGGCATCTATTTCCACATCCATACTGGTTATTATTACTACTATCACGACCACCGCTGGCGCCGCAGCCACCGGCTGCCGCCGCATATCCGGCCGGACCACCGTCACCGGCACAAGATGCACATTCCCGACAGGAAACCGTGGGAGCGGCATGAGGAGCACCGCCGCCGCTATCCGCCGCCGCCGGACAGACGGCTCGAGGACATGCCGCCGCTACGGGAGCCGCAGCCGGACAGGCGGCCGCAAAGCCCCCGGCGGCCCGGTTCCGATTATCGGCCTCCCGAGCAGCCGGAAGGGCCGGAACGGCGAGAAAGGCCAAGGCAACCTGATCAGCCGGAACGCCCGGGGCGGCCGAACCAACCCTGGCGGCGGGAATGGCCGGAACGGCCGGAGCGGCCCGAAAAACCGGAACGGCCGGAGTGGCCCGAGCGTCCGGAACAACCGGAGCGGCCCGACCGGCCGGAGCGCCCAGAACGCGACGACCGTGAGCCGCCGGGCCGCGACCGCGATGACGACAAGGACAATGGCCCGCCGATCTGGTGGCCGCCTGGCGGGCGAAACTGACCCACGGTTTTCCGGCTATCAGCCTTCAGAACTCCGCACCACATACACCGAGCAGTGTGCGCGGCGCACCACCCGGTTGGCCACCGAGCCCAGCAGATATTCCGCCACGCCCGGATTATGCGAATTCAGCACGATGAGGTCGGCCTTGATCTGCTCGGCGTAATCCAGGATTTCGGCCGCCGGCCGACCCTCGCGCACGGCCACGTCGGCGCAGCCATGCTGCTCGGCCAGTTTGCGGATTTCCTCCTTCGCTTCCTGCATATGCTTGTTCAGGAATCCGCTGGGCATGGAAGGGACGACATAATGGGGGATCGGCTCCAGCACATGCAGCAGGATGACTTCTGCGTCCATGGTCTTGGCAATGTCCTGGGTCATCTTGATGCAGGCGTCGTTGCCGCTGCCGCGGCTGATATCGATCGCGACCAGTATCTTTTTCATAGTCTTTTCTCCTCCAGGCAAGACGGGCAGGCATCCTTCGACACCGGGGGCCGTGCTGTTTCCCATGATCTTGCCGACAGATACAAGGGGATTACCCCGCCGTCATTGACATAGCCCAAGCGGCACCGGAACAGGTCGGATTCTCGCTTGAGCACCTGCCCCGATACGGCCGGTTCTGCCCCTCAGCCGTCGCCGTCGCCCAGATAGCTGCGCAGGGGTTTCGGGTCGAGCTTGAACTGCAAGGTCAGCCAGAGCTTGCTAGTATCGGTGGCGAAATCGTCCGCGTCGTAGGAGGCGTATTGCAGGCCGAGCTCGAAACTGCCGGGCCCGGCGGCGATCTTCTTGAAGATGCCGGCATCCCATTCCCAACCGTAATGGGAGCTGCCCCGTTCGGCCCAGAACTGGTGATAGCCGGCCTGGACGGTGAGGTCCGAAAGCCAGCCTTCGCCCGGCAGCGGCGCGACGGCCGACAGGTAAAGATCCTCGAGGCCGTCGGCCGGCGTGACCAGGAACCGGTCCGTCAGCCCGTTGAACTTGTGCAGGGTCGCCAGCGGTGTCTGAAAAGCGCTGACGCCATCGCCCTCCAATACCTCGTAGCCGGCCATGAGCTTGATCTTGCCGAGCCCGATTCCAGGCTCGATCCGGTAGTACCAGAGATCGAAATTGGCGGGATTGTCGGCATAATCCATCTGGTAGGCGACCGATACCGAATAGAGCAGCCGCAGATCCTCGCGCAGTGGGTGGCTGCCTTCGAAAAGCGCGCCATAGGTCTGGCTGTCCAGCCCGGCCTGCGACGCGGCATCGTAGTCGAGCAGCAGGGCCAAGGGCGTGATCGTCAGCGGCTCGAAGCCGCTGTACTGGAGCCGGAGCCCGTAGACGTTTAGCTCCAGGTCGCCGATCGGTGAGTCCGTCCCGTAGATCCGGTGGACTTCCTCGAGATAGGCATATTCCAGCGCCGTGTCCGGGATGGCCGTGACCACGCCGCGGAAGGCGTCGAAAGTCTGTTCGTTATGGCGGAAGCCGACATTGCCGACGAAACGCGCATCGTCCCAGATAATCCTCTGGCGGCCCAGCTTCAGGACTGTCTTCGGTATCGTGTTCTCGGACAGAATATAGAGCTGGTTGACCTGCTCGTCGTCGGTGTCGGCGACGACGGGATACTGGGTCTTGCCGTTGACAGTGCTGTTGAACTTGTCACTGCCGATGGCCTCGATCCATTCAACGTCGAACACCAGCCCCAAGCCGTAATACCGGCCGCTTTCGAAGCCGGCCCGCGTTCGAACCGTGTTCGCGCGCGCCTCGCTGGCAACCCCGCTCTGGTCGACATATTCGAAACGGTAGCGGATATCCAGGATGGGCTTGGCGTCGAGATACAGGTTGCGCCAATCCTCTGACTGCTGGCCTTCGGCGGCGCCCGGCGTCCATGCCGCGGCCAGGGCGGCAAGGCCAAGCGCCATACACGAAATAATGGTTGTGCGTTTCATGGCTGCGCACTCCCGATGTCTGCTTGGTCAGGCTCAAGACTGCATCGGGACCCAACCGGTCCATGTCCGCTTTCCGATGGACTGACTGCAGTCGAGCGTGGGAAATCTCTCGATACTACATCGCGCCCCATCGGCCAATGACCTAAATCAAGCGCCGGCGATTCACAGCGCGGCCGCAAGCATGCGCGGCCCCCTCAAGCCTGTCGCGTTTGCCCGGATCCGGGGCCCGTCAGTGCGCCAGGGCCTCGGCCGGAACCAGCGGCAGCGTTCCCTCGTGGCCCGGCGGGCCCCAGAAGAAACGCTGGGTCGAGGTGCCCTTGCGCTCGAAATAGTCGATGCTCAGCGGATACCAGCCGGGTTCCGCGACCTCTTTGCGGCCGATCATGGAATACTGGTCGGAATGGACGCCGGGGTCCTCGGTGATCAACTCGCCGTCGATCGTCAGGCGCACGCCGTCGTTCGAATCAAAGCTGAAGGCGTAGCTGCCGGGTTTATCGAGATGGATGAATCCCGTGATCTTCGCCATCACGCCGTCTTCCCGCGAGCTGGTCAGAACCTTCTTTTCCCCGACCCGATAGTTCAGCATCGCCAAGGGCTCGCCCGGTTCGCACTTCCTGTGCCCTTCCCACTCGGCAAATTCGTCGATATGCCGGACGAACTCGTAGATATAGCAGACGGCCAGCCCGGGCTTCAGCTCCGCGCCGTCCCCGGATATCTGCGCCTGGCTGGCGGGTGCCCCGGCCACGAGCCCGCCTGTCACCGCGAGGACAAAGGCGCAGGCCGCAATCATCTTTCGCATGTTTTCCTCCCCTGCGTCATGTGCGCCAGTCAGTATCGGTCCGCTGCCTGGTTCGGTCAACAGCGCCCCGGCGGGCCGACCCCGATCCGTGCTACAATGCGACCCGCGCTGCTGGATGGATGCCCGGTTGTGGAGGAACGGACCATGGAAAGTTCGATATTGCTGGCGAAATTGGTGGGGCCGATGATGCTGGTCCTGGGGCTG
>JBFFGY010000192.1:0-5584 GCA_041557215.1 Alphaproteobacteria bacterium | reverse complement strand
TCGAACAGCAGGATGGTCAGGCCGTACAGGCTGGCGCAGGCCAGCCCGTCCTGTATCCGCAGGCGGGACTCGAAGCGGGGTCGCCCGGCGGCGCGTTCCTGGCCGTATAGCCGCAGCTGCTCGCGCGCCCGCCCGGCATCCACCGCATCGACCATCAGGGCAAAGGCGCCGTCGCCGGGCAGGACCAGGCTGCGGATGCCCATGGCCCGCAGCACCAGCGCATGCTCGTCGCAGCGCCGCCGGGACCGGGAAGCATAGACGAGGACGACCTCTGCGAGACTATCTTCCACGGACTTCCTCCGGCCTCTTCACGCTCGCACGCCTTATGCCGGGCCGGAATTCATGCCGAAGTGCCTCATCATTGCCTCGCTGCATGGTCTGGTCAGCCCGGAAAGGCCGGGGCTCATAGCCTACATATCGGTGTCGCGGCGGCGCCCGACAAGCGGAAAAAGGCTTATACAGGAGAGGGCCGAGCCGCGAGCACGCCCGCTCTTTTTCCCGACTCCTGTCACCGTATTTACGCTAGGGTTCCTGCAGTGGAATAGCCGATCCCGTTCATTGGCGGAGTTTGCGTATGCGGAAGTATTCCTGGCGGCGGCGGGGTATCGGGCTGGCGCTTGCGGCGGTGGTGGCGGTCCTTCTGTTCACACCGCTTGGCGACCGGCCGCTTTCCACCCTCTTGCCGGTGGGGCCGGTAGCACCCGTCGATTTCACCCGGCTGCAGCCCAAAGGAAGCCCGAACCGCTATCTGGTCTGCCCGCCCGACTATTGCAGTGCTACTCCCGATGCGTTCAGCCCGGTTTTCGATATGCCGCCGGGGCTGCTGCGCCAGGAATGGGAAGCGATGCTGTCTACCCGGCCGCGGGTGGAGCTGCTAGCCGAATCGGCTGATGGCCTGCAGTTTGATTACGTTCAGCGCACCGCCCGGTTCCGCTTCCCGGATATCGTCACGGTCCGCTTCCTGCCTGTCGCGCCAGCCCAGTCGACGCTGGCGATCTACAGTCGCTCGGTATATGGCAGAAGTGATCTCGGCGCGAATCGCACGCGGGTAGATGTCTGGCTCGGCGCGCTGCAGCAACAGCTACCAAGGGCCGAAGGCGGATGACAGAGGCGGGAACGCAGTGTCGCGCCCTACCTCGACAAGCTTTGGAATGGTCCTTATAGCTTGCGGACAAACTTTGCGAGCCGGCATAGGAGACCGAAGGGGCATGGACTGGACGCTGACCGCCATGGCGATCGCTGCCGCGGCCCTGTTTGCCGGCGGGTTTTCCAAGGGCGCCACCGGCATCGGCCTGCCGCCGATCGCCACCCCGATAATTGCGATGGTTACCGATGTCCCGACGGCGGTCGGGCTGATGGCCGTTCCCATCGTTATTTCCAATGGCTGGCAGGCGGCGGCGGACGGGATGCTGCGTCATTCACTCAAGCGATTCCGCACCGTCATGATCGCGATTCCTCCAGGGGTTATTCTGGGCGGAACGGTTCTGTCCTATGGCGATCCGGATTTGCTGTTCCTGCTGCTGGGAATAATCGTTTCCGCCTTCGCCACATTGTCGCTGTTCCGGCCGGGCCTGCATCTGCCGGAGGGAATGGAAAGCAGGCTGGCCCTGCCGGTAGGGTTTGTTGCCGGCATCATCGGCGGCATTTCCAGCCTGTTCGTTCCGGTACTGGCCAGTTTTCTGCTGTCGCTGCGGCTGAAGCCGGCTGAGTTCATATCGGGACTGGGCGTGCTGTTTTTCACCGGTGGGGTGACACTAACACTCGTGACCGCCGGTTTCGGCCTGTTGACAGCGGAGGGCTGGATTGCGGCCCTGTTGGCGATCATCCCGGTCACGCTTGGCCAGATTGCGGGCCGCGCGATCCGGCGTCATATCGACGCGGAGACCTTCCGGAAGATCGTGCTGACGGTGTTGCTGCTGATCGGTCTGAACCTGTTGCGCCGCGCCATCATGGGATGAGCCGTTGCAGGATCTGGCATTGATAACATTGCTCGCCATCGCGGGCGGGCTGGCGGCCGGCGGGCTGGTCAAGGGCGTTACGGGAATGGGGCTGCCGCTGGTGGCGGTCCCGATCATGACGCTGTTCGTGCCGGTGCCCGTGGCCGTTTCGATCATGAGCATCCCGATAATCGTCGCAAATCTGTGGCAAGGTTGGCAGGGCGGC
This sequence comes from Alphaproteobacteria bacterium, assembly GCA_041557215.1. GTDB lineage: Bacteria > Pseudomonadota > Alphaproteobacteria > UBA8366 > JADFVY01 > JADFVY01. The sequence goes on along the minus strand of JBFFGY010000192.1, from coordinate 3,421 downwards.
ATGTGGCGGCAAGTTGTGCGCCGGACCTGGCCGTTACTGGCGGTGCAACCCTTCGGCATGGCGGCAGGGGTCGCACTGCTGGCCTGGGCTGACCCGCGAATCGTGATTGGCGTGCTGGGGGTGCTGACCCTGCTTTTTGTTGCCATGGCCCATTATCAGCCGGACGTCGTCATTTCGCCGCAGCAGGAACGCTGGGTGGCGCCGACGCTCGGGCTTTGCTCGGGGTTTTCGGGCGGCGTTTCCAGCCTGTTCGGGACGCCGATCGCGATCTATCTGTTCCTGTTGGGGCTAAAGAAGGACGAATTCGTCGCTGCGATCGGCGTGACCTATGCCTATGGCGGCATCGTGCTGATCCTCACGTTATGGGCCTTCGGTGTGCTCGGCATCCAGCTTACGGCCTGGTCCCTGGTGGCAACGCCGGCGGTGTTTGCGGGGATGTGGCTGGGTCAGCAGCTTCGACGCAGGCTTAACGCCGACACTTTCCGCATCGTGGTGCTGGCGGTGCTGTTCATCGCGGGGCTGAACATGCTGCGCCGCGCGATCATGGGTTGACCGGGTCGGTCGCGGACCAGCGATAGTCGCGAAAAACCAAGTCGCTCACGGGTTCCGTTGTAGCGTTTCGGGTGCCGCGCAAATGCCGGCATCCGATTTGCGGGAGGATCCCCATGGCTTTTCCGACCAGATCCAGATATGTCGTCATCGGCGCAGGCATTCATGGATTGTCCACCGCCTGGCATCTGGCTGCCGGGCTGAAGGCGATGGGCAAGGGCGGTGGCGCCGATGTACTGGTGCTGGACAAGGGCGGTATCGCGGCCGGCGCCTCCGGCATCGCCTGTGGGGTGGTGCGCAACAATTATTACCAGCCGGCGATGCGCGAACTGATGGCGCATTCGGTGGAAGTCTGGGAAAGCGACCCTGTCGCCTTCGCCTATCACCCTGTCGGCTATATGCAGATCAGCCCCGAGGTGATGCATGAAGACATCGCCACGATCTACGATCAGCAGAAGGCCATCAGCTACGAGTCGGATTTCATCGAGGGCGAGGCCGACTGCATGACCTACATGAAGGGCCTGTTCCATGATTGGCGGGCCCGGGGCATCACCTCTGTACTGCACGAAAGGAAAGGCGGCTACGCCAACAACACCAAGGCCATGTACGGGCTGGCCGGCAAGGCCGAGACCGAAGGCGTGCGCATCCTCACCGGCGTCACCGTGACTGGCTTCCGCCGGGCCGGCGGGTCCGGCGCGGTCGAGGCGGTGGAGACCGACCGGGGCACCATCGCATGCGACGAAGTGGTGATCGGCGCCGGCCCCTGGGTGCGGACATTCTGGGAAATGCTGGATCTGCCCAATACCGTCTCGATCAAGGGTGCGGACGGGACAATGCACGACAATATCCCGATGTGGGTCTATTGGTGCCTCGAGGAAGGCACGCTCGGCGTCGATCCGGACCTGCAGAAGACAAACGACGGCAAGATGCCGCCGGTGATCCATGTGGATACCGATGCGCCGCTCTATTCCGATGTGGATGGCTCGCTGATCACCGACAGTCTCTGGGGAATCTATTACAAGCCGGACTTCAATTTTGGCGGCATCCAGGGTGGGGCCTCCCCCTACAGGGTGGACCGCGCGGCGGGGCAGATCGAGGTCGACCCCTATGGGCCCGAGTCACCTGAATTCATCGTCGACGCCGACTTTGCCCATATGTGGTGCTCGGCGTTGGCCTTCTGTCAGGAGCGCTTCTCCGGGCAGATCGGCAAATGGAAAAGGGAACCGTCAGGCGGGCTGGGCTGCTTCACGCCGGATTCCTTCCCGGTCTTCGATAGGTTCTGCGAGAACGCCTATTTCATCGCCGACTCGAACCACGGCTTCAAGATGATCGGCGTCGGCAAGCTAGTGGCCGAGGAATTGCTGGGCAGAAAGAACCGACTGCTGGAACCCTTCCGCTTCTCCCGCTACGCCGAGGGCAGGCTGCATCCCGTTTCGCATAGCCCGTTTCCGTGGAGTTGAGCGGCTTGATTCAAGTCAAAGCCTTGCGGGGAAAGACATTCTAAATTCGCACCGTCGTGCAGCTGCGCACCCTTGGTTGTGGAGGCGTTCCATATGTCCAGTTCCGGCCGGATGGCGCCGGCCCTTTCTCCCGTATTGTTGCTGGGCTTCGCCCTGCGACCTGCGCCGAGGCCGGCCCTGCAGGCCGCGGCTTCGCTTGCCCTGACAGCGTTGACCCGGACCCATCCGGATGTCTTCGGCCGGCTCGAGGGGCTGGACAATCCCGATTTTCTGATCGACCCCATCGACCTGCCGTTCCGCTTCCATCTCCGCACCGCGTTGCCAAGGCCCAGCCTGCGGGTCCTTGGCGACGGGGAAGAACCCGACGAGCCGGTTGCCGCCACCGTCCGTGGGCCCCTGCCGGCGCTGATCGACCTGCTGGAAGGACGGGTCGACGGCGACGCGCTTTTCTTTTCGCGCGCGCTTGTCGTCGAGGGCGACATGGGCGCGGTGGTTGCCTTGCGAAACGCCGTGGACGGTGCCGAAATCTCTCTGGCCGAGGATCTGTTGCGTCCGCTGGGGCCGTTGGGCACGCCCGCCCGCCATCTGCTGAATCTGGGCACCAGCCTCTATCGCCGGGCCGAGCGCGACCTCGAAACATTGCGATCAGCCTTCGTCGCTCCCGTGGAACGTCGTTGCGATATCCAGGAGGCCCAGTTGCAGGATATCGGCGAAACCGTCGAAAATTTACCCCGCCGCAGGGAGCGCCGCGCATGAGCGAACGCACATTGGAACTGATCTGTCCCGCGGGGACGCCGGCATCGCTGAAGGCTGCCGTGGACGCGGGGGCCGACGCCATCTATCTGGGTTTCCGCGACGAGACCAATGCCCGAAATTTCCCCGGCCTGAATTTCAGCCGCGAGGAACTGGCCGAGGGCATTGCCTATGCCGGTTCGAGGGGCGCGAAGGTACTTGTTGCCATCAACACCTATCCCAGGGCCGGCAATTCCGGCCCCTGGCGCAAGGCGGTGGACGATGCAGCGCGGCTCGGCGCCTGGGCGGTGATCCTGGCTGATATCGGGCTGCTTGATTACGCGCAACAGAACCATCCCGAACTCAGGCGGCACCTGTCGGTGCAGGCTTCCGCCGCCAACGCCATGGCGATCCGCTTCTATCGCGAGGAATTCGGGGTGAAGCGCGTGGTTTTGCCGCGGGTGCTGACCGTGGCCGAGATTGCGCGGATAAACCACTCCGTCGATATCGAGACGGAGGTCTTCGCCTTCGGCGGCATGTGCGTTATGGCCGAGGGGCGCTGCCTTCTGTCCTCCTATGCCACCGGCCAGTCGCCCAACATAAACGGCGTCTGCTCGCCGGCCGAATGCGTGCGCTACGAGGAACGCGGCGGACAGATGGTCTCGCGACTGGGCGATTTC
>JBFFGY010000191.1:0-5588 GCA_041557215.1 Alphaproteobacteria bacterium | reverse complement strand
AACCCTCTGGCATTTCGGTCATCGCCTCGACCGCCTCGATCAGCTTCGCGCGGTCGGCCGGGCCCTGGTACCCCGACGCCTCCATCCCCGCCTTGATGATGTGTAGCGTCTCCCAGCAACCAAACATATGGGCATATGTCGAAACGTCGGACGGGTCGTTGATCGATGCGCCATTGGCATCAACGCCAACGGCCTCGCGGAAGGCCTTGTCATAGTCGGTTTGGTCGGCCTGGGCGTAGCGCGGGTTGCCCTCCCAGAAATAGGAGCCTTCGAGGAACTCGAGACCGGAGGACGACAGATCGACCGCTTCGAGACTGTCGATGAAGCCGAAGAGCTCGGGGGCGGAGGGTCCGAAGAATTCGCCCAACTCCTTAACGAAAGTCAGCACGGCGGGGCCGACCATCACATGGTAGAGCACCTCGGTATCGCGCGGAATTTGCGGGAAATACTTGGTAAAGGAGGTCTCTGTCGGCGGGATCGCGATATGGGCCAGCACCTCACCGCCCTGCGCCTCAATCGCGGCGGTGAAATAGTCGCGGTGGTCGTGGCCGAAGGCGAAATCGGGAAAGACCATGGTAACCTTCTTGCCAAGGTTGGAAGCCACATAGGGCGCCATCGCCTGCACCTGGCTTTTCACATCGGTGATGCCGGGTTGCAGCGTATAGCGATTGAGCATGCCGGAGGCGACGTGATGGCCTTCGGACACCACGAAATAGGGCATCTTCAACTCGCCCGCGGCGGGCGCCGAACCAATCACCACATGCGAAAACAGCGTACCGAAAGCCACGTCGCAATTGTGCTGGCTGGCAAATTTCTCGACCACTTCGGCGCCGCGCTTGGGGTCGGTCCCGTCATCCTCGGCCACGATCTCGACCATGCGGCCGTTGATGCCGCCCTCGGCGTTGATCTTCTTGACCGCCGCCTCGGTGGTGCGTCCGTACCAGCGGCCATAGGCAGCGCCGATCCCGGTGGAATGCTGCTGAAAGCCAATCTTGATCGGCGCGGCCTGCGCCGAGGCGAACCGGCTGACCAGCGGCGAAGTTGCCAAAAGCCCGCCGGCCGCGGCCCCTTTCAGCAATGTGCGACGGTTGGTGCGCGAAAATTCGGACATGTGGTAGCTCCCCTGGTTCCGGCACCTGCGGCGCCGTTTTATGAGGATAGTTTGTTTGCACACATTCGACTTGTCCAGAAGAAACGCGACGCCGCGCGTGCCGGGCCGGTCAGGCGCCTTTCGCGGCGGCAAGCAGCCAGAGGCCAAGGAAGGTGTAGCCCACCATGAAGACCGAAAGCGGCAGCGTCGCCCAGACCGCATCGCGGCGGTTATCGAACAGGCGCAACCCGATGGCATGCGACAGCAGGATCGACCAGACATGGCCCAGCACCACAGCCCCCGCCTGCGACAGCCAGATCAGCCGCACAGTGTCGATCCGGTTGAAAAACCCGGTGGTGACGTGAAACGGCTCGATCCCCAGCAAATCATCGCCGCGCCCCAGAGGATCGCTCAGCGCGGCCACGAAATACTGGATTTCGACGAGGAAGGACGGCAGGTAATGCGCGATGTGATAGGCCAGCGCGATGGGCAGTAGGCTGAGCGCAAGCCAGTTGAACGCGGCCGTAAAGCCGGGGCCGCCGCGGCAAAGCCGCAACCCCAGCCAGACCGACAGCGCGACCGAACCGACAAGCGCAAGATTTGCCAGCGCAAGGCCGATAAGCGTTTCGCCCACGATCGCGGTGCGGCCGGGGAATTCCAGCGGATTGACCCCGATCCTAGCCAGCCACCAGAAGGTCTCGTTCAGCCCGTCGAAACTGCCGATGCCCAAGAGCACCACCGCCACCAGCCCCAGCGCCGGGCCGGGCGGGTTTCGCAGCAGATGCGCGCCCGGCCCGCCAAGGGCGCGCGTGTCGCGGGACAGGAACAGCACCGCCAGACTTCCGTAAAGCCCGTTGATCGCGTGTCCGATTTCGACCGTGTCGAGCCAACGCGGCCCGGCCAGCAGCAGCCCCGCCATGATGAACCCCCAGTAACCGATCAGACAAAGTGCAAGGCGTTCCGGATCGCTGGGCGCCCAATAGGCCAGCAGGAAGGCCGAGAAGAGCAACAGCATGACCACGGCAGGCCAGTGGCCCATTCCCGGCGGCAGCGACAGGATCGGGCGCGGGCGCCCCACCAGCCGGTAAAGCCCTGTCCAGGGGTTCAGCCAGAGCCAGAGATTGCCCGTGAAGCCCGAAAGGCTCACAAGCCCGATCCAGCCCACCGTCCAGACCAGCAGCGGCAAAAGGTTGGCATTGGGGTCGCGCGGCCCGTTCAGGCCGAGCCAGATGGCGGCGGCCAGCAGGGCCAAGGCCAAAAGGCTGGTGGCCGTGCGCACCCCCTTACCGCGCGCCGGACGCTCCCACCGCGTGCCATAAACCCGCCCGAGCAGGCGGTCGTCGCCGAAAGCCACAAGCACCACCGTAAGCGCAACGACGGCGACGCCGGCGGCGCTGTAAACATCGGTCGGCAAGAGCAGCACGAAGCTGCCCTCGGAGACATGCGCGTGCCCCTGCATCGGCGCCAGCAGCAGTATCAGCGCATACAGTGAAAATCGTCCGGGCTTCATATACTTTACGCTAGCGAGGAACCGGGGCGATGCAACTGCCACCCTGTCGCAGGGCATGATTTCCGTTGACGGCAGGGGGAAAGGTTAGGTTACTTGCACACAAGCAATTGCGGGAGGTCGCGTGTCTGACGGAACGATCATTGGCGTCGATGTCGGCGGCACATTCACCGACCTTGTCGAGCTGGACCAGCAGACCGGAGCGATCCGCATCGCCAAAACGCCGACCACCCCCGACAACCAGGCCGTGGGCGTGCTGAATGCGCTGGACGCAGCACAGGTCGATCTGGCGATGGTCGATCTGATCGTACATGGCACCACCACCACGACCAACGCGGTGCTGGAACGCAAGCTGTCGCGCACCGGAATGATTACGACTGAAGGCTTCCGCGACGTGCTGGAACTCGGTCGTCGCACTCGCCCACAACCCTATGGGATGAAGGGGCAATTCATCCCCGTCATCCCCCGCGATGTGCGTCTGGAAGTGCCTGAGCGGATGGATGCGCAGGGCCGCGTGGTCACGCCACTGGACGAGGATCGGCTGCGCGCCGCCATCGAAAAATTGCGCGCCGCGGGGTGTGAATCCCTGGTTATCCACTTTCTGCATTCCTACGCCAACGCCGCCCATGAAATCCGCGCAGCCCAGATCGCTGCTGAACTCTGGCCCAACGATTACATCACCGCCGGTCATCAGCTGCTGACCGAATCCCGTGAATTCGAGCGGGGCGTGACGGCGGCCGTCAACTCCTCGGTCCGGCCGCTGTTGGAACGCTACGTGGCCCGTCTGCGGGGCGAGTTGAAGGGTAAGGGGTATCGCGGCGACGTGCTGGTGATGAACGGCAATGGCGGCATGGTCTCCTCCGCTCTTGTCGCCCGCGAGGCAGCGAAAACCGTGATGTCGGGGCCAGCCTCCGGCGTGATGGCCGCAGCCTATACAGGGCGGCGCGCCAAGGATCTCCAGCTTCTGACCTATGACATGGGCGGCACCTCGACCGATGTGGCGCTGATCCGGGACGGCACCCCGCAGGTCTCGAACGAGATCGAGTTGGAATACGCGATGCCAATCCACGTGCCGATGGTGGATGTGCGCACGGTGGGCGCGGGCGGCGGCTCCATCGCCAAGGTCAACGCGGCAGGGCTATTGGAGATCGGGCCGGAAAGCGCCGGCGCCTCGCCCGGGCCGATCTGCTACGGGCGGGGCGGGACCGAGCCCACGATTTCCGACGCAAACATGCTTATTGGCCGGCTCAACCCCGAAAAGCTGGCCGCGACCGAGGGCGGAATTCCGATGGAGCGGATCGCTAAAATCTTCCAGGCCGCCCTGGGCGATCCGCTTGGGCTGGACGCGCAGGAGGCGGCCGAGGCGGTGATCCGCATGGCCAATGCCAAGATGGCGGGCGCGATCCGCATGGTCTCGCTGTCGCTGGGCGCCGATCCGCGCGATTTCGCCCTGTTTGCTTTCGGAGGCGCGGGGCCGCTTCATGCCGCCGCACTGGCGCGCGAGTTGGGCGTGCCGCGCGTGCTGATCCCGGCGCGGCCCGGACTGACCAACGCGCTGGGCTGCGTCGTATCCGACCTGCGCCACGATTTCGTGCAAACCTTGAACCAGCCGCTCGACACCGCGGATATGGAGGCAGTTCACGCGGTCTTTGCGGAACAGGCAGCCGAAGGCGAGGCGGCGCTGGCGCGCGAGACCGTGACGCTTACCGGCACCACGCGGCTCTTCAGCGCCGACATGCAGTTCATGGGGCAAAGCCATGTGGTGCGCGTGCCCCTGCCCGGCCCGGCGCCCACGCGCGCCGAGCTGCGCAAGCGTTTCGAAGAGGTCTACTGGAACCGCTTCAAGGTGGAACTGGCGACGATCCGGGCCCGGATCGTCACGCTAAACTGCTCGGTGATCGGCGCGCGCGTCCCGGTCGACCTGTCGGGCCTGATCGACCCGGCCGGCCGCCAGGATCAGGCCCGGCCCACCGCGCATCGTTACGTCACATTCGACGGGCAGGCCCATGAAACTCCTGTCTTCTGGCGCGACCACCTGCCAGAAGACGTGAATCTGCCCGGTCCCGCCATTCTGGAACAGCTCGACACCACGATCTTTGTTCCGCCCCGCGACCACGTCACCGGTGGCGCCGACGGCAATCTGACGATCCATATCGGAGCAGCCCCATGAGCAGCATCGACCCGATCACCCTGTCGGTCATCCAGGCGGGCCTGCAGCAGGTCTGCGACGAGATGGACCTGAGCTTTTCTCGCGCCGCCTTTTCGCCCGTCATCGCCGAGGCCAATGACCGCTCTGACGGGATCTATTCGGCGCAGGACGGCGCGCTGATCGCGCAGGGCGCGGGTGGGCTGCCGGTTTTCGTGGGAACTATGCAATATTCGACGCGCACCCTGATCGAGATGATCGCCGAAGGCCGCGTCGGCACCCCGCAGCCAGACGATATCTATATCGTGAACGATCCTTACCTCGGCGGCACGCATCTGATGGATGTGCGCTTTGCCCGGCCTTTCTATCGCAAAGGCGAAATCTTCTGCTGGCTGTCCAATACCGGCCACTGGCCCGACACCGGCGGCGCGGTGCCGGGCGGCTTTTCCGCCTCGGCCACTGCCGTTGAACAGGAAGGGCTGCGCCTGCCCCCGGTGAAACTGTTCAAGCAAGGAGTGATGGACGAAGAGATCTATTCCATCATCTGCTCGAACATCCGCGTGGCCGATCAGCGCATCGGCGACGTGAAGGCGCAGGCGGCGGCCCTTGTGGTGGGCGAGGAAAGGTTGAACGCCCTCCTCGACCGTTACGGCGACGATGTGGTGCGCGACACCATCGCCGAGCTGCGCGCGAGGGCCGAAACACAGATGCACAGCCTGATCGACGAGATTCCCGATGGCTCCTACAGCTCGGTCGCCTGGGTGGATAGCGACGGGGTGGTGAACGAGCCGCTGGCGATCCGGCTTAGGATCGACAAGACGCCCGGCCATCTGCGCTTTGACTTT
>JBFFGY010000190.1:0-5594 GCA_041557215.1 Alphaproteobacteria bacterium | reverse complement strand
CTGATGGGCTGCTACAACGGCTATCACAGCCGCGGCGGCGCGCAGGGCGTGGGCGCGGCGACCACGAATGCCGTGGTGTCGGCCTCGATCATGATCCTGATTTCCAATTACCTGATCACGGAGATGTTCTTCGCGAAATGAGTGACGGCGCCGGCAAGACCCCCAAGATCAAGGTGACCGACCTGCACAAGCGGTTCGGCCCGAAGGTCGTGCTGGACGGGCTCGATCTGGAAGTCGGGCGCGGCGAATCGGTGGTGGTGATCGGCGGCTCGGGTACAGGCAAGTCTGTGCTGCTGAAATGCATCCTCGGCCTGCTGGAGCCCGAGGAAGGCGAGATCGAAATCGATGGCCACTCCGTGATCGGCCTCCCGGGCGCTGAACGCGAGAGGATCAACCGCAAATTCGGCATGCTGTTCCAGGGCGGCGCCCTGTTCGACAGTCTGAAGGTCTGGGAGAACGTGGCCTTCGGCCTGATCCAGGGCAGCCGCATGGACCGCGCGCAGGCCCGCGACATCGCCTTTTCGAAGCTGGCGGACGTAGGGTTGGGGGCGGACGTCGGCGAGCTGTGGCCGGCCGAACTGTCGGGCGGCATGCAGAAGCGCGTAGGCCTGGCGCGCGCCATCGCCACCACGCCGGAGATCATCTTCTTCGATGAGCCGACCACGGGCCTGGACCCGATCATGGCCGACGTTATCAATGATCTGATCGTCAAATGTACCCGCGAGCTCGGCGCCACCGCTCTATCGATCACCCACGACATGGCCAGCGCGCGAAAGATCGCCGACCGCATCGCCATGCTGTATAAGGGGAAGATCATCTGGCAGGGCCCGACCTCGGAGATAGATTCCTCCGCCAACGAATTCGTCGACCAGTTCATCAATGGCCGCGCGGAGGGACCGATCCGGATGGAGGTCCGCGCCCCCTGAACGGCATCTGACAGCAACACGGGGAACAGACTCCGCCCATGGCCCGCAAGAACACCCAATATGTCTGCCAGTCCTGCGGCGCGGTGCATCCGCGCTGGGGAGGCAAATGCGATGCCTGCGGCGAATGGAACAGCGTCGTCGAGGAAGCATCCGCGCCGATCCCGATGGGGGCCAAATCCGGTGGCCGCAAGACATCCGCCGCCGCACGGGGCAAGCTGGAACTGGTGGCGATGGACGGCGAATCCCGTGACCTTTCCCGCCGCGTCACCGGCATCGCCGAATTCGACCGGGTAGTCGGCGGCGGCATGGTGCCGGGTTCGGCATTGCTGGTGGGCGGCGACCCCGGCATCGGCAAATCGACGCTGCTGCTGCAGGTCACGGCGGCGCTGGCCGGTTCAGCGAAGGCTGTCTACATCTCCGGCGAGGAGGCAGTCGACCAGGTGCGCATGCGTGCCCGTCGGCTGGGTGTGGCGGCGAAACCCGTGGGGCTGGCGGCCGCGACCGACCTCAATGAGATCCTTGGCGCCGTGACTGGGCCCGATGCGCCCGACATCGTGGTCATCGATTCCATCCAGACCATGTATGTGGATGCGCTGGATTCGGCGCCGGGCACGGTGGGCCAGGTGCGCGCCTGCGCCCAGGAACTGATCCGCGCCGCGAAACGCCGCGGCTTCACCCTGATCCTGGTCGGCCATGTCACCAAGGAGGGCGCCATCGCCGGCCCGCGCGTGCTGGAGCATATGGTCGACACGGTGCTCTATTTCGAGGGCGAGCGCGGCCACCAGTTCCGCATCCTGCGCGCGGTCAAGAACCGCTTCGGCCCGACCGACGAGATCGGCGTATTCGAGATGACCGGTGCCGGCCTAGACGAGGTCTCCAACCCGTCGCAGCTATTCCTGTCGGACCGCGACGAGCCGGTTTCCGGCGCCGCCGTTTTCGCAGGCATGGAGGGATCGCGCCCGATGCTGGTGGAAATTCAGGCGCTGGTGGCACCCTCGCCGCTGGGCACACCGCGCCGCCAGACGGTGGGCTGGGACAATGGACGGCTTTCGATGGTTCTGGCGGTGCTTGAAGCACGCGCAGGGGTTCACTTGTCGGGCAATGACGTGTATCTGAACGTCGCGGGTGGGCTTCGCATTACCGAGCCCGCAGCGGACCTTGCGGTCGCCGCCGCACTGGTCTCGTCTCTGACCGGATGCCCGGTACCGGCGGGCAGCGTGGTGTTCGGCGAAATCGGCCTGTCGGGCGAGGTCAGGCCGGTCGCCCAGGCCGAGGCGAGGTTGAAGGAGGCGGCCAAGCTGGGCTTCGGCCGCGCCATATCGCCGCGGATCCGCAAGGGCGGTGAAATGGCCCGCGGTTTGCAGGTAAGAGAGATCGCCGATCTCGGCGAATTGGTTTTGATGTTTGATGGCCAGGAGCCGGCGCGCCACGCCGCCATGGCAAGGAGTTTGGATAATTGATTGCCGATATCGTCGTTGCGGTCGTCCTGCTGATATCTGGCGTGCTCGCGCTGTTCCGGGGTTTCGTGAAGGAAACCCTGACCATCGTCGGCTGGATCGGCGCTATTTTCGTTACGCTCTACGGTTACCAGCTCCTGGCGCCCCTGCTGGCCGATTTCATCAAGGAAAGCTGGATCGCCGAAATCGTGGCGGCGGCAGGCCTGTTCCTGATCTCCCTGGTCATTCTCACCATTCTGTCGCACATGATATCCAGCCATGTGCAGGGCAGCATGCTGGGCCATCTGGACCGGGCGCTGGGTTTCGTATTCGGGCTGGTACGCGGCCTGGCGCTGGTCTGCCTGGTCTATCTCGGCGGAACCCTGTTCTGGGACGAGGATAATCTGCCGGAACAGTTGGAAGACGCCAGGACCCTGCCGATCGTCAAAACCGGCGCCGATTTCCTGGCCAGCCTTGCGCCGGAAGGAACCTTCCCCGGCCGCGACAGCGCCCAGGACCAGATCGACAATGCCGTCGACGATATCAGGGAAGGCGTCGAAGGGATGGTCGAAGGCGTGGCCAAGGAGAAGCTCGAGGAGATGATCGAGGAGATCGATGCCGAGGAGCGGCTGCGCCGGCTGAACCAGCCCGAGCCGGACAGCGGCCCCGCCGACAGATCCGGTTCCGCAGCGCCCGAGGGCAATGCCCCGGTGGAGGCCCTGCCCGCCCCGCCGGGTTACGAGGACAAGGAGCGCAGCGACATGCAGCGCCTTATAGAGAACAACCAGTAGGTATGCGAAACGCAAAGGGGGAACCCGCCGTGATACCCGCCACCAACCCCTTCGACGACGACCATCTGCGCGAGGAATGCGCGGTCTTCGGCATCTACGGCCATGACGACGCCGCGGCCCATGCGGCGCTGGGCCTGCATGCCCTGCAGCATCGCGGCCAGGAGGCCGCCGGCATCGTCGCCTTCGACGGCCGCCAGTTTCATGCCCATCGCGGCCTTGGACTGGTCAGCGACATCTTCGCCGACAGCCAGGTAATCGGGCGGCTGAAAGGCTCGGCCGCCGTCGGCCATACTCGTTATTCGACAACCGGCGAGCCGCTGTTGCGCAACGTGCAGCCGCTATTCGCGGAGTTCGAGTTCGGCGGCATGGCTATCGCCCATAACGGCAACCTGACCAATGCCCGCCTGCTGCGCCAGGACCTGATCCGCCACGGCTCCATCTTCCAGTCCACCACCGACACGGAAATATTCAACCATCTCATCGCCAATGGGCGCGGCTCCATGATGGACCGGGTGATCCATGCGCTGAACGTGGTCGAAGGCGCCTATTCGCTGATCCTGCTGACCAAGGAAGGGTTGATCGGCGTGCGCGACCCGCTGGGCGTCCGGCCGCTGCAGCTGGGCCGCTTGGACGATGCCTGGATGCTGGCGTCGGAAAGCTGCGCCTTCGACATTATCGGCGCCGAGTTCGTGCGCGACATAGCGCCGGGCGAGATGGTCCTGATCAACGAGGAAGGGGTGCGCAGCAGCCGCATTTCGCTGGCCGCCAAGCCGCGTTTCTGCATCTTCGAATATATATATTTCGCCCGCCCCGACAGTTTCGTGGAGGGCAAGTCGGTCTACGAGGCGCGCAAGGAGATCGGCGCGGAACTGGCCCGCGAGTCCCATGTAGAGGCCGACGTGGTGATCCCGGTGCCCGATTCCGGCGTGCCCGCCGCCCTGGGCTATGCCCAGGAATCCGGCATCCCCTTCGAGCTGGGCATCATCCGCAACCATTATGTCGGCCGCACCTTCATCGAGCCGACCGACGAGATCCGCCATCTCGGCGTCAAGCTGAAGCATAACGCCAACGCCAGCCAGATCGCCGGCAAGCGGGTGATCCTGGTCGACGATTCCATCGTCCGAGGCACCACCTCGAAGAAGATCGTGGAGATGGTGCGCAATGCCGGCGCGGCCGAGGTGCATATGCGGATTTCCAGCCCGCCGACCACCCATTCCTGTTTCTACGGGGTCGACACGCCGGAGCGCGAAAAGCTGCTGGCGGCTAATCTGGAGGTCGATGCCATTGCCGAGCAGATCGGCGTCGACAGTCTGGCCTATATCTCGCTCGATGGGCTCTACCGCGCGGTTGGGGAGGATGGCCGCAACAAGGCTACGCCGCAATATTGCGATGCCTGCTTCTCCGGCGACTATCCCATCTCGCTGAAGGACCAGATGGAGGCGGACGAGCCGCCGCAACTGTCGCTGCTGGCGGAACTCGGCCGATGATCGAAAAACTGCTCGAAGGCCGGGTGGCGCTGGTCACCGGGGCCAGCCGCGGCATCGGCGCCGCGGTGGCGCGGCTCTTTGCCGCCCACGGTGCCCATATTGTCGCCCTGGCCCGCACCGTGGGTGGGCTGGAGGAACTGGACGACGCCATCGCCGCCGAGGGGGGCACCGCGACCCTGGTGCCACAGGACCTTGCCGACCTCGATTCCATCGACCGGCTGGGTGCGGCCCTGCATGAGCGTTTCGGCAAGCTGGATATCCTGGTCGCCAATGCCGGCACGCTCGGCATCCTGTCGCCGCTCTCCCACGTCTCGCCCAAAGTCTGGGACGAGACCATGCTGCTGAACCTGACAGTGAATTTCCGCCTGATCCGCAGCATGGAACCGTTGCTGCGCCTGTCCGACGCCGGCCGGGCGATCTTCGTCACCTCCGGCGCCTCGCGTGCGCCCCGCGCCTATTGGGGGCCCTATGGCACCTCCAAGGCGGCGCTGGACTGCATGGTCGGCACCTGGGCGCAGGAGTTGATGAAGACCAATATCCGGGTCAATCTGTTGAACCCGGGCGCGACCCGCACCGGCATGCGCGCCCAGGCCATGCCCGGCGAGGACCCGATGACCCTGCCCGCCCCAGAAGAAATCGCCCGTGCCTTCCTCGACCTCGCCAGCCCCGCCTGTACGAAGCACGGCGAGTGGATCAACGCGCAGTAATAAGATCTCTCCACTCGACGCCACGGCGCGGGATGGCGCCGGGAGAAGGCCGCGTATCTGCGATGCGCGGCCTGTGGCGCGCCGTGGCCCCCAGCGAATTTTCACCCGTGAATCTACCCGCCGTCATTGCGAGGAGGCAAAGCCGACGTGGCAATCCAGCCTTTCCATCCGGCGGATCACTTCCTTGATGGTGAAGCCGCAGTCGAGCATGACCCGGGTTCCGGCGGCCTCGAACAAGGCGCAATTG
>JBFFGY010000189.1:0-5630 GCA_041557215.1 Alphaproteobacteria bacterium | reverse complement strand
TGGACTGAGGCATAAAGGAACGGGACCCTCACGGGTCCCGTTTTTTTGATCCAGTAGCGAGCGGCCTCATACTTCGAGACGGGCCTTCAGCCCTCCTCAGCATGAGGGAACAGGCGTTGAATCCTCATGCTGAGAAGCGGCGCAGCCGCGTCTCGAAGTATGAGGTCGCACCATCTGCGGACCGCCCCCCTCACCCCTCTCCCAGCCCGAACTCAGCCGCCAGTAATTCGTAACTGCGATGACGTACTGACTCGTCATGGGCCCAGGTGACCACGGCGACTTCCGATACATCCAGTTCCGCCGCGGTCGCCCGGATTCGCCCCGCCACCTCTGCTCCGCTCCCGACGAAGGACTCGCGGCGCAAATCCTCGATGATCTCCATGTCCTTTTCGCTGTATTCGTACGCGGCGGCATCTTCCGGCGTTTCCAGCGGCCCGTAGATGCCGCGGTCGCGATAGAGCTTCCAGCGGGCGCGCGAGGTGAAGTGATGCTGTGCCTCCTCATGGGTTTCGCCGGCCAGCGCCCAGAGGCAGATCGCGGCATGCGGTTCCGGCCAGCGTTCGCTTGGGTGGTAGTTTCGGCGATATTGCTCGAAGGCCTCCGCGCAGCCGAAACCGTCGGTGATGAACCAGGCGAAGCAGTAGGGCAGCCCCAACACGGCGGCCAGTTGCGCGCCATAGAGCGAACTGCCCAGCATCCAGACTTCCGGCGCGGTATCGCCCTGCGGATAGGCCTTCAGGTTGGCGAAGGGATGCCCTTCGACCAGCGGCTCGCCATGCAGCCAGGCATCGATATCCCGGGTATCGGCGGGGAATTGTTCCGAGCGCTGGTTAGCCAGGGGGTGCAGCGCGAAGGCGGTTTTGCCGTCGGAGCCGGGCGCCCTGCCCAGCCCCAGATCGATGCGCCCGGGCGCGATGGCGTCCAGCACGCGGAACTGCTCGGCCACCTTGTAGGGCGAATAATGCGGCAGCATCACCCCGGCGCTGCCGACCCGGATACGCTCCGTCGTCGCCGCAATGGCCGAGATCAGGATCTCCGGCGCGGTGCCGACGATGGTAGGGTGGTTATGATGCTCCGACACCCAGAAGCGGTGATAGCCCAGCGACTCGCAATGCTGCGCCAGCGCGATGGTATCGCGGATCGCCTGCCCGTGTGGCCGCCCGGCCGCGGCAATGGACTGGTCGAGAACGGAAAGGCGCATGAGGCAGGCTCCTGGGACGGTTGGCGAATCGGCGCCACGATCCTAGCGTATTATTGGTGAGGATTCGCTACCCCGCCGAGACCGCGCCGCCAGCAAGGGCTTCAAGTATAGGGAGATATGGGGATGAAGGGAGATGGGAGGAGAAGCCGAAATATCGGGGCTACTCCCCTAATCCCCCACTCTTATCCCCATATCTCCTTATTTTGTAATCCTTACAGCCCGCGCCATCCCCGCCGGCGGTGCAATCAATCGTCCTGGTAGCTAATCTCCACCACCGCTATCCGCTCCACCCCGGCCGGGGTGCGTACGTCCACGACGTCGCCTTCGCGCGCGCGCATCAGGGAACGGGCGACGGGGGAAATCCAGCTGATCTCGCCGTCCTCGGATCGCGCCTCGTCGACGCCGACGATGCGCACGGTGCGTTCGCGGTCCTGGCTGTCGGCGTAGGTTACGGTGGCGCCGAAGAAGACCTGGTCGCGCCTTGTCTGCAGCTTCGAGTCGACCACCTCGGCGATCTCCAGCCTCTTGCGCAGGAAACGCACCCGCCGGTCGATCTCGCGCAGCCGCTTCTTGCCATAGATATAGTCGCCGTTCTCCGACCGGTCGCCATTGCCGGCCGCCCAGGATACGACCTCCACCACCTTCGGCCGCTCCACGTTCCACAGTTCGCGCAACTCCTCCTGCAACCGCGCGAAGCCGGCCGGCGTGATGTAGTTCTTCTGGCCGCGCGGCAGCGGATCCGGCTCGTCGGGCAGATCCTCGTCGAGTTCGTTGTCGGTTTCCTTGGTGAAGGCCTTGCTCATAGCGCCAACCCTGCGTCAAATGGTCCGGACATGATCAGGCCAATATAGTGCATCGCTGGCGAAGTCCAACAGCCGCGCTCCCGGAACGGGCTGGCGCTGATGTCCGGGTTTGAATCCCTTCCGCAAACAAGGCAAGCCCCCCCCCGTGATGGGAGGCCCTCGTTACATCGGGTCTGTTCCCGGGACGGCGCGGTCAGTCGGCCCCTTGCCGGGAATAATATTCGGCCAGTTTCGCGATGTCGGATTCCGCCATCAGGAACGACATGGCGAACATCATGGAGCTTTCCCGTTCGCCGACGTGATAGCGCTTCAAGGCGTTTACCAGATAGGTATTATTCTGACCCGCCAGAATTGGGAAGCGCGAGTCGGTGCTGTTGCCGGCGGCCCCATGGCAGCGGTCGCATTTCTCGACCCATTCGGCCACGGATAGCGGCTTGCGAACCGGCAGGGCCTGCGGCTCCTTCGACGCATAGAAGGCCGCCATGTCCTTGATATCCGAGCCCCGCATGGCGGATATGGCATCGCGCATCACATCATGAGCCCTGTCGCCACTCAGATAGGCCTCGGCCGCAGCCACCAGATACTCGGCGTCAAGCCCCGCCAGGCGCGGCGTTTTCGGGTCATGGTTGTTGCCGTCGGCGGCGTGGCAGCCGGCGCATGGCGCGGTGGCGGCAAGGCCGGCAATGGCATCGCCCTCGGAGGCCGGTTCCACCTGTTTCGGTTCCATGGCGGCATAGAAATAGGCCATGTCTTCTATTTCGGCGGGCGTCAGCCCCTCTACGAAGTCCACCATGTCTTCGCTTTTTCGCGTGCCGTCCTGGTACTGTTTCAGCGCGCTGATGAGATAATTGACATGCTGGCCGGCCAGGCTTGGCGTGCCCGGCGTATCGGAATTGCCGTCATCCCCGTGACAGGCCGCGCATTCCGCCGTCGCGTCCCGGACCTCGGCAAAAGGGTCTTCCTCCGCGGGCGATGCCGGACCGGTTCGCTTCACGACCGCGTTGAATGGCTTCAGGCTGCCGTAATACACCGCGACGTTCGCTATATCCTGATCGCTCAATGTCGCGACGATCTCCGCCATCTTCGTGCCTTTTCGCTGCCCTTCCTTGTAGGACAGCAGGCCGGTCTGGATATATGACGCATGTTGGCCGGACAGGTGGGGGACGCCGGGCTGCTGGCTTATGCCCTGCGCGCCATGACAGACAGTGCAGATTTCCGCTGCCGCCTTGCCCGCCTGGATGTCGCCGGCCGGCGTATTGCTCTCATCCGCCTGGGCCGACGCCGCAGCTGCTGCGACAATAAAGCCCACTGCGGTTATCGCTGTTGCCGTTTTTTTCATTTCATCCTCGGAAAGTTCGGGCGGGGGCCGAACCGGTCCGGGCGCCCCGGACGGTTCGGGCAGTCCGCTTTTTCATGCATTGTTCTCGAGCGGACCCTTTTCGCCCGAATATTTGTAGAACCAGATCTGGTACATCGAGACGACCCACTGAAATGCGAAGCTCATCCCCATCAGGCCGCCACTGGCAATGACGATGATGGCGAAACCGGGCACGAGCTTCGTCAGATACCAGGAGAAGATATCGATCACGACCGCAACGAACGGCGTGATGATGACAAGGGATTTGAACCAGACCGGCCGCACATAGGCGTGGCTGAAAATCGTTCCCATGATGAAGAAAATGAAGGTGATCCCGAACATGTGGATATGGGAAACCCGCACCAGCGTAGAAAGTCCCATACCGGTATCGATCTGCGCTGTCTCGTGGACCGACTCGTAATCGGCCATGCTTGGCAAATGGGGGTTGCTGCCGTCATGGCAGGCGACACATCGCCTTTCCATAATTGGCTTGATATTCTCTTCGAACTCTTTCTCGTCGGCGCCGCGCCGCACCCATCCCGAGATGGTGCCGCGCTCGTTCGTCGACAGCATGCCGGACATCGGCCCCATCATGGCGGATTCCAGCTTGGTGGCCTCCTTGTTGCCGCTATAGGCTATCGCAATATCCTCAACGGATATGCTGGGGTGGCCGTCGCGACCGGCATGAGAATTATATATATGTATCATCGCGAACAGATAACCGATTCCGAGCACGATCAACGTGCCGGTGTACAATGTCCGCATGCTGAGTGGGAATTCGCTGTAGTGAAAGAACATTCGGTGCACCTGGACCATAGCAGCACTTCTCCAATTCGATTCAGGCGATGAGGCGGCGCCTCCCTCTTCGCAATTCTTCGGTTTTTCTTTGGCACCAATCAGTCGAAATTTAGGCATGCGGCAACCGCCGCCTTCGCCGGGGAATTACTAGCTTGACTCAATGCCACAGTCCCTTGATCTGTATCAATTTCGAGGGACGGCAGATTCTATATCGTTGTTCCGGGGCAAAAGATATGGCCGTTGTTTGTGAGCGGTCCAAGCAAGAAAGGATTTTACGATGACAATGTGGCAATGCACCAGGAGCCTTTTGCGCGGTGCCGCATATATTGCCGTGTTCGCGGGCGGGTCCTGGACTTTTGGCGCGGCTGCGCAGGAAGCGGCCAGTTTCAAGGAGGACGTGTTTCCGATTCTTGAGTTGAGATGTCTGGAATGTCACGTACCGGGGGGGGCCGGCTATGAGGCGAGCGGCCTGGATCTCAGGACCTATGAGGCCATTATGAAGGGTACCAAGCACGGTCCGATCATCACCCCGCGCAGCGCTTTCACAAGCAGCTTGATGGCCGTTATCGAGCATCGTGTGGACCAGGAAATACGCATGCCCCACAATGCCAAGAAGCTATCCAAATGCGAGATCTTCGCATTCCGCGCCTGGATCAACCAGGGTGCCCGAGACAATTAAGGGATGCCGCGGCACGATACCGAAAACGTTAGGGCTGAAGCTGATATCTGCCTTCTCGGAGGGGCGGTAGGTGCATAAACGCGGACAACGTGGCCAAACATGATATTGGCACTCAAAATGCAAGGAGAGCGAAAATGAAGTCTAGTTTAGTATTGATTGCAGCGACGGCCTTCGCCTTGGCAGCAGCCGGCCCGGCCTATGCCGGCGACGCCGCAGCGGGCGAGGGCTTGGCGAAGAAATGCGCCGCCTGCCACGGCGCCGACGGCAAGGGCAAGAAGGACAATCCCGCGATTGCCGGATTGGCCGAGGCTGCGTTCGTCCAGGCCATGAACGACTACAAGTCCGGTGCGAAGGACAACAAGGCGATGGCCCGCGCCGCCAAGAAACTCAGCGATGACGATATCGCCAATCTGGCGGCCTATTACGGCTCGTTGAAATAGGGACCGGTCAAACAAGGACCGAAACCGACACTCCCTCCATGCCTGCGCGACCGCGATTGGCATGGAGGGGGTTGTTTTTTTGCCCCCGGCTAACGCCCCACCGGCATCCTGACGCAGCCGGTTTTCGAAATGATTTGCATCAATGAATCGGCATTCTCGACAGCCCAAACTGGGTACATTCCAGGCAGATTCGCCCTGGGGGCGGCTGGCCCGAATTATGTAGAAGGCGCCGTCACGGCGGATCAGTCCGGCGCCCAGGAACGGAAGGACGGAATCGGTTGAGCATATCGGCGAATCGCGGGGGCGACGGGCCACATGGGGATATCCGGCATCGCCATCGGCCCTTGTCCCG
>JBFFGY010000188.1:0-5634 GCA_041557215.1 Alphaproteobacteria bacterium | reverse complement strand
GGACCTTCAAGCGCTGCAGCAATGCGGTGCCGTCAATATCGGGCATGCGGATATCGGAAACGACGATACCGTCGAAATCGCCGGTTGCACGGCCGATCGCATCGGCAGCGCTGTCGAAACAGGAAACAGAGTAGCCCGCGAGCTCCAGCGACTGCCCTGCAGAGACGCGCACATGCTCTTCATCATCAACCAGCAAGACACTGCCCTTGCCGTTATCCATAGCTTGCCCTTTCTGCGGACGGTGGCCGGGTGTGCCGCAGTTCCACGACGAAACGAGCGCCGCCATCAGGCGCATTGGCTGCGCGCAGGCTGCCGCCCATCGCGGAAACTATGCCATACGAAATGGAAAGACCCAGGCCCATACCCTGGCCAACGGCCTTCGTACTGAAAAACGGCTCGAAGAGGCGCGGAAGGTCGGAAGCCGAAATTCCGGCGCCGCTGTCACAAACTGCAATCGACACCGCTTCGTCCTGTTCTTCGATGGAAAGGGTGACGTGCTTCCGCTCGCTGTCCTGTACCGCATCGACAGCGTTCTGGAGAAGGTTAATCAGAACCTGTTCCAGACGAATTGGTTCCGCGAAGGCGTAAATCTCCTGGTCGGGCAGATCGACATGCAGATCCACCCCCTTGAATCGCCCGACATCGGCCAGTAGGCCGACTGTTCGCCGAACGATCTCGCATATTTCCACCGGCGCCATTTGGGCCGGCGTCTTGCGTGCGAATACACGCAAATGATCCATGATATTGGCGGCCCGCCCCACCAGCGAAGAAATAGTGGACAGGTTCTGCATGGCTTCGTCGCGCTGATCCCGTTCCAGGAACCGGCCGGCATTGTCGGCATAGGTGCCTATCGCTGTCAGCGGCTGGCTGAGTTCATGGGTAATTCCCGAAGCCAGCTGCCCCAGCGCGGCAAGCTTCCCGGCCTGAACCAGATCCTCCTGAGCCCGCCGCAATTCTTCCTCCGTCTTCCGGCGCTCCGCGACTTCATGCCGTAACCGCAGGTTGGCATCCTCGAGTTCTGCCGTGCGCGCGCGTACGCGGTCCTCCAGTTCGTCATGCGATCGGGCGAGGATTTCGCGTTCCCGCTGTTCGCGCAAGAGTCGGTCTGAAGCTGCCCGGCGGCGATAGACCAGGACTATTGCGATCAAAGCCACCACGGCCAACCCCGCCCCTGCCAGGGCGGTATCGGCCACGACCTCGGACTCCACCGCTGTGGTCGGCCTGGCGATATGGATGGTCCAGCCCAACCTGGGCATCGCCATTTCGAGGCGGAGAAATTCGGAGGATTCTCCCTCAATGGAAATCAGGGACGCATTGCCGTCGAGGCGGTGCTCGCCATGGAAACCCGCAGGCACCAGGTCTATCAGGGGATAGCGGCGGCTCTGCGCAATACGTTCACGCGCGGGCGCATCAAGCTGCGCCAAAGTCCGAAACCGCCATTCCGGCAAGCCCGACAGGAAGACGACACCGTCGGGATCGGTGACAAACACGATATCGCCGGAAGCGGCCCAGTCGGCCTCCATTTCGGCCACGCCAACCTTTACGACCACAGCCCCCAGAATGACATCTGCACGCCTGACAGGCCATGCAAGATAGTAGCCGCGCTGGTTCGAAGTGGTGCCAAGCGCGAAATAGCGGCCAAGGTTTCCCTCCATCGCCTGCTGGAAATAGGGCCGGAAGGCAAAATTCCGGCCAACGAAACTTGCCTGGGTGCGCCAGTTGCTTGCCGCCAGCGTATAACCGTCCGGCGCCAGCAAATAGGTGTCAGCCGCGCCGGTAATGGCGTTCATTTCCTCGAGAAACAGATTGGCCGCCTGCAGCCCAGCCTCGTCGCCGCGTTGCGGCAGGCCGGCATCAAACAGATCGCTGGCGGCGATCAGCGATGGCAGAGTCTCGAAACGCCCAAGTTTACCCCGCAGGTTCTCCGCATGGAGGCGCAAGGCCTGGGCGGATGCCGAGCGCAATTCCGCCAACACCGCGCTGCGACTGCGGTCCGCAACATAGGCAAGACTCGCGGCTGCCAGGATGATGCCTCCGGCAAGCGCCAGCATGGTCGATCGGCTGGGCAAGGCCATAATGCTCGCCGCTCCTCTCTTCCGGACGGGTCTTGGCATAGTTTAGCGAATTGGCTCGGGCGGTTGGAGAAATAATGCGGTGGCGGGAATAAGGCCCAGGGGTAGGATCCGCCCCACCCGCCACGGTCGTTTTGCGCGCGCCCGCGACACGGTATAAGCTTGAGACGGCGACAAGATCGGGAGGTCTGGGAATGGCGACAGGGGGCAAGAAGGGAAAAACGGGGCCGAAGGCATTCCGCAAGCTACTGGTCGCAAACCGCAGCGAGATCGCGATCCGGGTGTTGCGGGCAGCCAACGAGCTGGGCCTGCGCACCGTCGCCGTCTATTCCCATGAGGACCGCTTCGCCCTGCATCGCTTCAAGGCGGACGAGAGCTACCTGATCGGCCAGGGCAAGGAGCCGGTCCAGGCCTATCTGGACATCGAGGATATCCTGCGCGTCGCCCACGATGCCCATGTGGACGCAATCCACCCCGGATACGGCTTCCTGTCGGAAAACCCGGATTTCGCGAGCGCCTGCGCCGAGGCCGGGATCGCCTTCGTCGGCCCGCCGCCGGATGTAATGGAACAACTGGGCAGCAAGGTAGCCGCCCGCGATCTGGCGGAGAAAGCCGGCATTCCGGTGGTACCCGCCACTGGCGCCCTGCCCACCGACATAAAACAGATCAAGCCGCTGGCCAAAAAAGTCGGCTATCCGGTGATGCTGAAGGCGAGTTGGGGCGGCGGCGGGCGCGGCATGCGCGCCATCGAGGACGAAGACCAGTTGGCCGAACAGGTGCAGGCGGGACGGCGCGAGGCCAGGGCCGCCTTTGGCAGGGACGAGGTTTTCCTGGAAAAGCTGGTTCAGCGGGCACGCCATGTGGAGGTGCAAATCGTCGCCGACCACCGCGGCAATGTGGTGCATCTGTTCGAGCGCGACTGTTCGATGCAACGCCGAAACCAGAAGGTCGTCGAACGCGCGCCGGCGCCCTATCTCGACGAAGGCCGCCGCGCCGAGATTTGCGACGCGGCGGTGCGGCTGGCCCGGGCCGCCGACTACCGCAACGCCGGAACTGTCGAATTCCTGATGGACGCCGACAGCGGCGATTTCTATTTCATCGAGGTCAATCCGCGTATCCAGGTCGAGCATACGGTGACCGAGGAGATCACCGGCATCGACATCGTGAAGGCGCAGATCCGCATTGCCCAGGGTGCCCGTATCGGATCGGAAGAGTCCGGCGTGCCGCCGCAGCACCAGATCCGGCTGAACGGGCACGCGCTGTAATGCCGGCTGACCACCGAGGATCCGTCGAACCGGTTTATCCCCGATTACGGCCGCATCACCGCCTATCGCGGGGCCACCGGCTTCGGCATAAGGCTGGACGGCGGCACTGCCTATTCCGGGGCGTTGATCACACCATTCTATGATTCCCTGCTGGAAAAGGTGACAGCCTGGGCGCCGACGGCGGAAGAGGCGATCGACCGCATGGATCGGGCGCTCAGGGAATTCCGGGTGCGTGGCGTTGCAACGAACCTCATTTTCCTGGAGGAACTGATCGGCCATCCGAAATTCCGCGCCGCCGACTATACGACGCGGTTCATCGACGACACCCCAGAACTGTTCGACTTTCCGCCGCGCCGTGACCGGGCCACACGGCTGCTGACCTTCATCGGTGATGTGCTTGTGAATGGCAATCCGGAGGTTGCGGGGCGCGCCGCGCCGGGCGAATTGCCGCCGCCCCAAGCGCCGCGCCCGCCCGTCGGCGACCCGCCGGACGGCAGCAAACAACTGCTGGACAAGCTTGGACCCGAAGGCTTCGCCAAATGGATGCTGGACCGGAATGAGCTTCTGGTCACCGACACCACCATGCGCGACGCCCACCAGTCGCTGCTGGCGACCCGCATGCGCAGCCATGACATCCTTGCGGCCGCACCCTGGTATGCACACGCATTTGCCAACCTGTTGTCGCTGGAAAGCTGGGGCGGCGCCACCTTCGACGTGGCCATGCGGTTTCTGAACGAGGACCCGTGGGAGCGGCTGGCGCGGCTGTGCGAGCGCACGCCCAACCTGCTGCAACAGATGCTCCTGCGCGGCGCCAACGGTGTCGGCTACAAGAATTACCCCGACAATGTGGTCCGCTTCTTCGTGCAGCAATCGGCAGAGGCGGGCATCGACCTGTTCCGCGTCTTCGATTCCCTGAACTGGGTCGAGAACATGCGGGTCGCCATGGACGCAGTTCTCGAGAGCGGCAAACTGCTGGAAGCGGCGATCTGCTATACCGGCGACCTGACCGCGCCGGACCCGGGCAAGTACGACCTGAAATACTATGTCGAGATGGCCAAGGAACTGGAGAAGGCTGGCGCCCATATCCTGGCGATCAAGGATATGGGCGGCTTGTGCCGGCCCGCGGCGGCGCGGCTGCTGGTCTCTAACCTGAAACAGGAAACCGGCCTGCCGATCCACTTCCATACCCACGACACTGGCGGCGTCGCGGTTTCCAGCGTGCTGGCGGCAGTCGAGGCCGGGGTGGACGCGGTGGACCTGGCGGTGGACGCCATGGCGGGCTTCACGTCGCAACCCAGCATGGGCGCGGTGGTCGCATCGCTGGCCGGCGGCGAACGCGACCCGGGGATAGCGATGGAGACGATCCATGAGGCATCTCATTACTGGGAGGAAGTGCGCCGCCACTACCTGGCCTTCGAGAGCGATATCCGCGCCGGATCGTCAGACGTTTTCGAACATGGCATGCCGGGTGGGCAATATACGAACCTGCGCGAACAGGCGCGTTCCATGGGGCTGGAAAAGCAGTGGCCCAAGGTGACCAGAACCTACGCCGAAGTGAATCGCCTGTTCGGCGATATCGTCAAGGTGACGCCGACCTCGAAGGTGGTGGGCGACATGGCACTGTCGATGGTCGCCGGCGGCCTGACCTCGGCGGACGTGGAAAATCCGGCCAAGGACATCGCCTTTCCAGAATCGGTAATCGAGCTATTCTCCGGCAATATCGGCCAGCTGGTGGGCGGCTTCCCCGAAGCGTTGCAGAGGAAAATCCTGAAGGGCTCCAAGCCTTTGAAGGTGCGCCCCGGCTCCATCATGGAGCCGGCCGACCTGGAAGCGGAGCGGACTGAGGCCGAGAAGAAGGCCCGCCGCCATATCAGCGACCGGGAACTGGCCTCCTGGCTGATGTATCCGGCAGTCTTCGCCGACTATGCCAAACATCGCCGGATGTACAGCGATACCTCGGTGCTGCCGACGGACGTCTATTTCTGCGGGCTGGTGCCGGGCCAGGAAATCGCCATAGATATCGAACAGGGAAAGACGCTCTTCATCCGCTGGCAAGCCACCGGCGAGCTGGACGAGGATGGCAACCGCACGATCTTTTTCGAACTGAACGGCCATCCGCGAACGGTGAAGGTGCGCGACAAATCGGCTGCAGCAGGCGCCGGCCATCGCAAGGCCGACGAAGCGGATCCGGGCCAGATCGGTGCACCGATGCCCGGCATGATTATTTCGGTTTCGGTCAAGCCTGGCGACAAGGTCGCCTCCGGCGACCGGTTGTTCGTGATCGAGGCAATGAAGAT
>JBFFGY010000187.1:0-5687 GCA_041557215.1 Alphaproteobacteria bacterium | reverse complement strand
GCTCCTGCCCCCGGCGGCCTCGGCAACTGAACACATAGTAATGCGCTTCTGCGCTACCATTTGGCTAATCTCCAGATTCGCGCGCCCTCACCCCCACCTGGCAAGGCGCCAGACGTCCTCGAATTCCTCGCGGGTGATTCGCTGGGGTCGTAATTGGGGCTGTTGGAGAGGTCTTCGACGGTCGGCATCGGCAGAGGGGCCAGAAGAGTATTGCCCGACGCGCCCTTTTCATAGGCGTAAGTCAGGCTGCCGTCGGCGAAGAGTTCCACCTTGCGGATCTCCATGCGCTCGCTGTCCAGTTCGCAATAGAATGCCACCGGCTGCTTTTCCGAATCATGCCGCCAATGTACCTTGAGATAACTCATCCCCGCACCCTGCAAGAACCGGCCCGACGCCCAGCGCGTGGGGTCGGAAGATCGAAGCCGCAAGAATAAGGGAAAAATGGCTTACCGTAGGTTAACGAAACCGCCGGAAACCGCCGACCCTACTCCACCGCCTCGCCCTCGCCAGGGCCCAGCGAACGGCCCTGGTCGAACTGCAGCTTCGCCAGCCGGGCGTAGAGGCCGCCAGCCGCGGCAAGCCGCTCATGCGTACCCTCGTCAACGATCCGGCCCTGGTCCATCACCGCGATACGGTCAGCCTTCATCACGGTGGCCAGGCGGTGGGCGATGACGATGGTGGTGCGCCCTTCCATCAGATGTTCCAGCGCCTCCTGAACCAGCCGTTCGGATTCGGCGTCCAGAGCACTTGTCGCCTCGTCCAGCAGCAGCACCGCGGGGTCGCGCAATATGGCCCGCGCAATGGCGATGCGCTGGCGCTGACCACCCGACAGCTTCACCCCGCGCTCGCCGAGATGGCTGTTGAAGCCCTCCGGAAGGCGATCGAGGAATTCAGTGGCCGCCGCGGCCTCGGCCGCCGCGCGCACCTCCCCGTCAGTCGCATCGGGCCGCCCGTAGCGGATATTGTCCCAGGCATCGGCGGCGAATATCACCGGCTCCTGCGCCACCAGGGCGAAGCGGCCGCGCACGGCCCGTGGGTCGGCATCGCGAAGGTCGATGCCATCGAGAAGCACCCTGCCCTCCGTAGGGTCGTAGAAACGCAGCAGCAGCTGCACCACGGTCGTCTTGCCCGCGCCGGAGGGCCCCACAAGGGCCACGTTTTCGCCCGGGCTGACGGCAAGGTCGAAGCCGGTCAGGGCGGGCATGTCGGGCCGCGAGGGATAGTTGAAGCCGACATTCTCGAACCGCACCTCGCCGCGCGGCGGCTCCGGCAGGGCGACCGGGCTGGCGGGGGCGGCAATCTGCGGCTCGGTATGCAGCAGATCGAGCAGCCTTTCCGCCGCGCCGGCGGCGCGCTGCAGGTCGCCCACCACCTCGGAGATCGCACCGACCGACCCGGCGACGATGACCGCGTAGAAGACGAAGGCCGACAAGTCGCCCGCGGTGATGCGCCCGGCGATCACATCATGGCCGCCGATCCACAGGATCGTGCCGACCGCCCCGAACACCAGGGTGATGACGATCGCCGTCAGCATAGCGCGCGAGGCGATGCGGCGCACCGAGATGTCGAAGGCGCCTTCCGCCAGGCCCGCGAAACGACCGCGGTCCTGGTTCTCGTGTGTATAGGCCTGCATGGTGCGGATGCCGTGCAGCGCCTCGTCGCCATAGGCAGAAAGGTCGGCCACCCGGTCCTGCGAGTCGCGGCTTAGCCGGCGCACGCGGCGACCGAAGATCACGATCGGCGCCACCACGACCGGCACGAACAGGAAAACCAGGCCGGTCAGCTTGGGGCTGGTTACCGCCAGCATGATGCTGGCGCCGATAAAGAGCAGGAAATTGCGGATCGCCACAGAGGCGGATGAGCCAATCACCATCTGCAATAGGGTGGTGTCGGTGGTCAGGCGCGACAGCACCTCGCCGGTGCGCGTCACCTCGAAGAAACCGGGGCTCAGCTTCACGATATGGTCGAAGACGGCGCGGCGCAGGTCGGTCACCACGCGTTCGCCGATCCAGGAAACGAGGTAGAAACGGCTGTAGGTGGCGGCGGCGAGCAGCAGGATCACAACAAGCAGCACCAGCAGTGCGGTATCCAGCAAGCCCGCGTCGCCGCTGCTGAAGCCCTTGTCGACAAGGGTACGCAGCCCCTGCCCCAGCGCCAGCACGGTGCCGGCCGCCACGACCAGCGCCACCGCCGCACCGGCCACGGCCAGCCAGTAGGGACGCACGAAACCGAGCAGGGCCTTCAGCGATCGCATGTCGCCGGCCTTGGCCCGATCCTCCTTGATAGCGGAATCCATATAGGTGGGGTGGCGCAGCGTCCTTACTCCTCGGCATTTCGTGCCGCCACAATGCATATGCGCCCGCCCATGGCAAGGGGCAAGAGTGTAGCGTGGAAGATCAGTTTTGCGCCGCCAGCTTTTGCGGCCTCGCCGGCGACAGTGCCAGGCGGGCGACAATGGGACGGTGGTCGGAACCCACTGCCGGGCCGAGCCGAACATGAAGCGGCGTAACCTCGCCGGGCAGCAGGATATGATCGATCGGTATCGGCAGCGACGGCGCCCAGGGGCTGAATTCAATGCCGAAGCTGAACCTCAGGCCCGGCGCAACCGACGCGCCGGCCGCGGTGGCGACCCGCTGCACCGCGTGGCTCCACGGAGCGGCGTTGAAATCGCCGGCCAGCAGGATCGGGCGCGGCATTTCCCGGAGATATTTCTCCAGTTCACCGATCTGGCGATACTGCTGGTACGGCCAGGGCCAGTGCAGATGCAGCGAAGCGACGGTCAGTTCCTGCCCCCCCGCTATGACCCGTATCCATGTCATGCCCTGTCCGTCGACGCAGCCCTGCGCCTCCCCACTGGCCGAAGGAAGCCGAGACAGAACCGCAACCGACCCCACCCGTGCATAGCGACAGCGGATCCGGGTCGGATAGTCTTTGGCGAGAAGTTCCATCACCTTGGCTGCCTTGCCGGTTACTTCCTGAAGAGTGACGACATCGGCATCGGCGGCACGAATGAAATCAGCCACGGCATTCGGGTTGGAATTGCGGTAGGAAAGATTGAACTGGACCATATTGATGCCGCTGGCGGCGGGAGGTGCCTCGACAGTCCACCAGACCGGCAGCGATGGCACCATTCCGGCCACGCCAACCGCGCATATGACGAACCCTAACGCAGCATGGCGCCAGGATCGCTGCCATGCCAGCAGCCCCGACAGCACAAACAGGGCCAAGGTCGCGTGAAAGCGGAAATGCCCTAGGGAATCCGCCGCATCAATCCAGGGAGCCAGGAATCCCAACAGAACGCTGCCCGCCGAAAGAACAGCGGCAACAAGAACGGCGCGCTTTGCAAATTTCACAAACACGAATACAGAACCCGTCAAAATTCCCCACAACCACCAGCGTTCATACCTGACACAGAAATTTGTCCGTCCGATGGCAGCTTTATTGATATGGCGTTGGACCACGGCCCTTGCAATGGGCGCGCGGCTCGGTTATACAGCCGCGCTGATTTATACGAGGATTGAGCGATGAAAGCCGACATTCATCCCGACTACCATGAAATCACCGTCGAAATGACCGACGGCACCACCTACAAGACCCGTTCGACCTGGGGCAAGGAGGGCGATGTCCTGAAGCTGGAGATCGATCCCAAGTCGCACCCGGCCTGGACCGGTGTGCACCGCCTGGTCGATTCCGGTGGTCAAGTGGCGAAGTTCAACAAGCGCTTCGAGAGCTTCGGCCTGAAGAAGTAGCCTGTTTTTCGGGGCCGTCCACAAATGGCCCCATGCCGCTAGCAGGGCGGACGCCGGACAGGGCGTCCGCTTTTTGCATCCGCGCGGGACGTTTCCGACATTGTAGCGAATACAGTAAGGGCGGAACCAGGTTCCGCCCTTCCGTTGCCGCAGATTCGCGGCAATCCCCTGACGCAACAGATCGTCAGTTATCCTTATTGTCTCCGACGAATCGTTCGTCCAGCCGCAGCACGCGGCGATAAAGATTGTAGCTTCGCTCCATCAGGTCATTGAGGCCGTCCGGCAAATCATCATCCATCTCGTCGATCGTGCGCTTCAGGCAAACCGCATGGCCTTCGATGCGGTATTTGTCCTTGATGAATTCATCCTCGTCGATCTCGCCCTCATGCAGCGCCCGCTCGGCCATCAGCCAGGCCATGACCTGGGTCAGGCGCGACGTCAGGCGCATGGTTTCCTGCGCCATCGCCAACGGATCCGGCGGGTTGTCGGCATATTTGAAGGCTGCGACGTCGTTCTTTACATAGTTTCGAGCCTCGACCAGAAGGTCGAATGCCTCATCGTAAGTGCCCCGGAAATACATGGGCGCTTCTACGGCGCCATTCACTGTTTTTGTTCTGTCTTCAGTCATGTCCGGTTCCTCCTGCCGACCATTTCTCCACCCGTCGGCATGTTGGTAAGTCTTTAATATATATAATTTTTTACCATTCTGCAAATTTTCCGCCCATTAACCATACTCCCCCTTGAATCAAAAGGATCATTGCCTAAATGAAATACCGTTCCGATGCCGAATCGCGGGTCGGAACATAGAAAATGCCGGCCGAGCCGGCGGGTCCGGCCTTACGGCGGACCGATGAACCAGTCTCGCTTTTGAAAAAGGAGAATGAACTATGCGTACGTCTTTCGATTTTTCCCCCTTTGCCCGTTCCACGGTAGGATTCGACCGCATGCTGCGACTGCTGGATGGCGTCGCCAGCGCCGGCGAGGCTCCGTCCTATCCACCCTACAACATCGCCAGGACCGGTGAGGACCAGTATGAAATCGCAGTCGCGGTGGCAGGATTCGGCGAAGACGAGCTTGAGATCAAAATCCATGACGGCCAACTGACCATCAAGAGCCAGCCGGAGAAGGCCGAGACGGAAGAGGTCAAATATCTCCACCGCGGCATCGCGCGCCGAGCCTTCGAATTGCGCTTCAGCCTGGCCGACTATATCGAGGTCGCCGGCGCCCGCATGGAAAACGGGCTGTTGCATGTGGAACTGGTGCGCAATGTGCCCGAAGCCATGAAGCCGCGCACGATCGCGATCAACAGCACCGGTGCGAAGAAGGCCCTGCCTGGCAGCAAGGCCGCCTGACCGAACGGTCGGGTCCGGAAACCGCAAGGGCGCGCCCGATCGGCGCGCCCTTTTTTTCAGGCTTCGGAAACCAGCGGCTCCAGGGCCCGCCGGATCTTGTCCGGTACGGGAATCGGCCGACGCGTTTCGCGGTCGACCCAGACATGGACGAACCGGCCCTGAGCGGCAATCGCGTCCGATCCACGCCTGAACAGCCCGATATCGTATGTCACGCTGCTGTTGCCCAGCCGCGTTATGCGCAGTCCCGCATCGACTACATCGGGAAATTTCAGCTCGCTGAAGAAACGGCAGCCGGTTTCCGCCACAACGCCGAACGCCGAATCCCGGTGCGGATCCAACCCTCCCGCCTCTATCAGATGCAGGTTCACCGCCGTATCGAAATACGAATAATAGGTTACGTTGTTGACATGCCCGTAGACATCGTTGTCCATCCAGCGCGTCGGAATGGCCATGAAATGCCGGTAATCGCTTCGGCTTGCCGCCGGTTTGTCTGCCATAGGATATTCCCGGGAACTATCACGCAATCGATGTGACACAAATTAGTGGGCCGCTCCGATCGGAGCGGCCCACTAATTTGTGTCACATC
>JBFFGY010000186.1:0-5731 GCA_041557215.1 Alphaproteobacteria bacterium | reverse complement strand
GCATTCAGGTAGTCCGCGACCACCTGCGAGCCCGGCGCCAGCGACGTCTTGACCCATGGCTTGACCTGCAGCCCCTTTTCCCGCGCCTTGCGGGCGACCAGCCCGGCGCCGATCAGGACGCTGGGATTGGAGGTGTTGGTGCAGCTGGTGATCGCGGCGATCACTATGTCGCCGTGGCGCATCTCGTAATCGGCGCCGGCGACCGGCTGCCGCTGGGTGATGTCGACGCCGGCTTCCTCGGTTGCCTTGCGCGCGGCCGCCACCACGCCGGAC
This sequence comes from Alphaproteobacteria bacterium, assembly GCA_041557215.1. GTDB lineage: Bacteria > Pseudomonadota > Alphaproteobacteria > UBA8366 > JADFVY01 > JADFVY01. Next base: position 5,458 of record JBFFGY010000186.1, on the reverse strand, counting down.
AGCGGGATGCGGTCCTGCGGGCGTTTGGGGCCGGCAAGGCTACTTTCGATGCTGCCGAGGTCGAGTTCCAGCGTGTCGGTGAAGACGGGATCGGGGGCGTCGGCGTCACGCCACATGCCCTGCGCCCTGGCATAGGCCTCGACCAGCGCCACGCGCTCGGCGTCGCGGCCGGTCAGCTTCATATAGCGGATGGTCTCTGCGCTTACGGGGAAGAAGCCGCAGGTCGCGCCATATTCCGGCGCCATGTTGGCGATGGTCGCCTGATCGGCCAGGGTCAGATGGTCGAGGCCCGGGCCGTAGAATTCGACGAATTTGCCGACCACGCCCTTCGCGCGCAGCATCTGTACGATCGTCAGTACCAGGTCGGTCGCCGTCGTGCCCTCGGGCAGTTCGCCGGTCAGCTTCATGCCGACCACTTCCGGGATCAGCATGGAGATCGGCTGGCCCAGCATTGCCGCCTCGGCCTCGATGCCGCCGACGCCCCAGCCCAGCACCGCCAGGCCGTTGACCATGGTGGTGTGGCTGTCGGTGCCGACCAGCGTGTCGGGATAGGCGACCTCGCGCCCGCCATCGTCGCGGGTCCAGACCACCTGCGACAGACGTTCCAGGTTCACCTGGTGGCAGATGCCGGTGCCCGGCGGCACGACGCGGAAATTGTCGAAGGCTTCCTGGCCCCAGCGCAGGAAGGAATAACGCTCCTTGTTGCGCTGGAATTCGATCTCCACGTTCTTCGCGAAGGCGTCCTTGGTGCCGAAATTGTCGATCATAACCGAATGGTCGATGACCAGGTCGACCGGCGACAGGGGATTGATCCGGTTCGGGTCGCCGCCCAGTTTCGCCATGGCTTCGCGCATCGAGGCCAAGTCGACCACCGCCGGCACGCCGGTCAGGTCCTGCAGCAGCACGCGCGCCGGACGATAGGCGATTTCATGATCGCTGCGCTGGGTGGTGGTCCATGCCGCCATTGCCTTCACGTCGTCCACGGTGACGGACCGGCCATCCTCGTAACGCAACAGGTTTTCCAGCAGCACCTTCAGCGAAAAGGGCAGGCGGGAAATGTCGCCGAGCTCCGACTCAGCTTCCTTGAGGCTGAAATAATCATATTTGCGGTCGCCGACTTTCAGTGTGCGGCGGGTCTTGAGGCTGTCCTGACCAAAAACGCTCACGGCAATACTCCCTGGAAAATCCCGGATGCAAAAGAAATGCGGTTCGCGCGCCGCAAGACAAGGGCGCGCGGGCGGCAGTTGTATAGGACGAATCCGCGCGGATTTGAAGACTCAATTGCTGCGGCGCAACAACATGTCTCAGGAAGTTTTCCCGGTAACGAATTCCGCAATCGCCGGCAGGACCCTGTCTGCGGCCTGGAAGTGGGGAATATGGCGGCAGTCGGGAATCATCATGGGGGTAACGGGGCCCGTGACGCCGGCCGCAATGGCGTCGACTTGTGCCTTCGTGCCGTACTCATCCTCCTCGCCCTGTATGATCAGGCTGGCGGCGGTAATGCCGGGCAAGGCCGCCTCGATATTCCAGGCGGCGAAGGGTTCCGACAGCCAGCAATCGGCCCAGGCGAAGAACAGCGCCTCTGTCTTTTCCCCGTGATATTTGCCCAACCGTCGCGGCAGGTCGGTATCGCGCCAGGCCACCAGTGCATCGCGGATACCCTGGCGCGATACCTCCTCATTGAACACATGGGCGGCCTCGCTGACCAGGGCGTGGACCGGATGGCGGGAGGCATAGAGCAACGCGATGGAGCCGCCGTCGGAATGACCGACCGGGATCGGGTCGGCGATGCCGCATTGCGTCAGGATGCGAGGCAGGACGTCGAAGGATTCCCGGTCGAGGTAATCCGGTTCGCGTTCGCGGATCAGCGGCGCCGACAGCCCATGGCCATGCCGATCATAGACCAGCGCCGGCAGGCCGGTCAGCGCAACCAGCCGTTCCGGCAAGTCCTTCCACATCGAGATGCAGCCCAGTGCCTCATGCAGGAAAACAAGCACAGGCGCATCTGCCGCCGCACCGCCCGCGGGATCGATCCTCCGGGCCGCGATCGATCCTCCGGGCAACTCGACAAAGAAATCGAGGATCTGGAAATTCGTCTCTCTATGCGGCCGTTTGTTCATTTTTTTCTAACTGTATCAATGGCGGAATTGGTTGGGTTGTGGAAAAGCGGGCCGTTCCTGCAATTTTGCGGCGCTTGACCTCGGCCCGCGCAGCGTATACCAGACTCTTGCGCCCTTTTGAGACGCCAAAAAAATAAATTATCGCCACAGGGAGAAACCGGCGTGCTTTCCGGCACCAATTCTTTTTCTTTCATCGAAATCGTAACAGCTTCCGAGGGGAACGCGCATGAGCGGCGCTGACACCTTCCCGAAATTGCTGCTCGAAAATGCAGCACGCATCGGCGACAGGCCCGCGGTCCGTGAAAAGGATCTCGGCATCTGGCAAAGCTGGAACTGGCGACAGGTCGCCGACGAGGTGCGGGCGCTGGCCTGCGGGCTGGCGGCCATGGGCTTCCAGCGTGGCGACAAGCTGATTATCGTCGGCGACAACCGGCCCCGGCTTTACTGGGCGATGACCGCGGCGCAGGCGATCGGCGGTGTGCCGGTGCCGGTCTACCAGGATTCGGTCGCCCGCGAGATGACTTATGTGATCGATCACGCCGAGGCGCGTTTCGCGCTGGCGGAAGACCAGGAACAAGTCGACAAGCTGCTGGAAATCAGGGAAAGCGTGCCGCGTCTGGAACAGATTATTTTCGACGATGCGCGTGGCATGCGCAATTACGGCCAGGAATTCCTGCACAGTTTCGATGCGGTTCAGGAAATGGGCCGTGAGTACGATCGCGCCAACCCGGATTTCTACGAAAGCTCGGTCGCTGCGGGCAATGGCGCGGATACCTCCGTCATGCTCTACACTTCCGGCACGACCGGCAATCCCAAGGGCGTGGTGCTGACCCACGATAACGTGATGCGCACGGCCCGCAACAACCAGGAAATAGAGCATTTGAGCGCGGATGACGAGATTCTCGCCTATCTGCCCATGGCCTGGGTCGGCGACCATATCTTCTCGTTCGGCCAGAACTATACCGCCGGGTTCTGTGTGAACTGCCCGGAATCGGGCGCCACCGTGATGCAGGATCTGCGCGATATCGGCCCGACATATTTCTTCGCGCCGCCGCGCATCTTCGAGAATATCCTGACCACCGTCATGGTGCGGATGGAGGACGCGGCCCCGATCAAGCGCCGTTTTTTCCATTTTTTCATGGATCTGGCGCAGCGGGTCGGCACGAAAATTCTGGACGGCAAGCCGGTTTCGGCAACAGACCGCTTGCTCTACGGCCTGGGCAATATCCTAGTCTACGGGCCGCTGAAGAACACGCTGGGATTCAGCCGCATCCGGCTGGCCTATACCGCAGGCGAGGCGATCGGGCCGGATATCTTCGATTTCTTCCGCGCGTTGGGCATCAACCTGAAACAGCTCTATGGCATGACCGAGGCCAGCGTCTTCATCACGGTCCAGCCAGACGGCGAGGTTGATCCGGAAACGGTCGGGACGCCGGCGCCTGAGGTCGAGGTGAAGATCGCCGACAATGGCGAGGTCCTGTTCCGCGGTCCCGGCAGTTTCCAGGAATATTTCAAGAACCAAGAGGCCACGGCCGAGACCAAGGATCCGGAAGGCTGGGTCCATACCGGCGATGCGGGGTTTTTCACCGAGGCCGGCCATCTGAAGATCATCGACCGGGCGAAGGATGTTGGCAAGCTGAACGATGGCACGTTGGTGGCGCCGAAATATCTGGAAAACAAGCTAAAATTCTTCCCGAATATCCGCGAGGCCGTGGCCTTCGGCAACGGGCGCGATTATGTCGCCGCCTTCGTTAATGTCGACCTGGTGGCCATGGGCAACTGGGCCGAACGCCACAATATCGCCTATGCCAGCTACCAGGAACTGGCGGCTCATCCGCAGGTGCTAGAAATCGTCCGGCAGCATGTGGAGCAGGTGAACCGCGACCTTGCCGGCGACCCTAATCTGGGAGGTTCCCAGATCAAACGGTTCCTGGTTCTGCACAAGGAACTGGACGCCGACGATGGGGAACTGACTCGCACCCGCAAAGTCCGCCGTAATTTCATCGCCGACCGCTATGCCGAACTGATCGAGGCGCTCTATTCCGACAAGGACGAGTGCCATGTGGAGACGGAAGTCACGTTCGAGGACGGTCGTAAGGGCGTCATCAAGGCGGACCTGAAGATCATCGATGCCGAGACTTTTCCGGTTGCCGCCGAACTGAAGAAGGCCAGTTGAGACGCCCCCATGACGGAACATGAAAGAAAAATCGGCGATACGCTGTTGAAGGTGGAAAATATTAGCCTCGGCTTCGGTGGCGTGCAGGCGTTGAGCAATATCAGCTTCGACATCAAGGAACACGAAATCCGGGCGATCATCGGGCCGAACGGCGCCGGCAAGACCTCGATGCTCAATGTGATCAATGGTTTCTATCACCCCCAGGAAGGGCAGATCACATTCAAGGGAGAGGTGCGCCGCGCCATGCGTCCCCACGTGGCGGCGAAACAGGGAATTGCGCGGACCTTCCAGAACGTCGCCCTGTTCAAGGGCATGTCGACGTTAAACAATATCATGACCGGCCGCAATCTGCGCATGAACAGGAATTTCTTCTGGCAGATGCTCTATTACGGCCCGGCACGAGCCGAAGAGATGGAGCATCGCCAGCGAGTCGAGGAAATCATCGACTTCCTGGAAATCCAGGCGATCCGCCGGGTGCCGGTGGGGCGTCTTCCCTATGGGCTGCAGAAGCGCGTGGAACTGGCCCGCGCGCTGGCGATGGAGCCGGAGTTGCTGCTGCTGGACGAGCCGATGGCCGGCATGAATGTCGAGGAGAAGGAGGATATGTCCCGCTTCATTCTCGATGTGAATGAGCAATTCGGCACCACCATCGCCCTGATCGAACATGACATGGGCGTGGTCATGGATATCTCCGATCGTGTGGTAGTGCTGGACTATGGCCGTAAACTGGCCGACGGCACGCCCGACGAGGTGCGCTCCAATCAGGACGTGATCGACGCCTATCTCGGCGTTCCGCATGAAGAGGAAGAAGCGTGATGGGTGGCGATTTCCTGTTTTTCATCGAAGCCACCATCAGCGGTCTGATGGCCGGCGTCATGTATGCGCTGGTGGCGCTGGGCTTCGTTCTGATTTTCAAAGCCTCGGGGATATTCAATTTCGCCCAGGGCGTGCTGGCGCTTTTCGCCGCGTTGACGCTGGTCGGCCTGATGGAAAAATTCGGATTGCCGGCTTGGGCGGCGATTATGACTTCTCAAAAGCGACGATCGGCGCCCAGAAGTTTGCCTGCCTTTACCGGAGAGGCAAGGATTACAAAGTTATTCTGGCGACAACCGTCCGCGCCGGCTGGATCGAAGCAAACGGTCAAAGTGACGACGTGCCCATT
>JBFFGY010000185.1:0-5731 GCA_041557215.1 Alphaproteobacteria bacterium | reverse complement strand
TGAGCTACAGCCACCGCAGAGGCAGCGCGTTTTAACGCCTGCCGCGGCCGTGCGCAAGACCGAATTCTAACGTACCACCTTCTTCACCACCCGGCCTATGGTCAGGCCCTGGACGACGATGGAGAAAATCACCACGCCATATGTAATGACGAGGATGATCTCTTTCGAGGGGCCGGCCGGCAGGGACAGCGCCAGGGCTACGGAAATGCCTCCGCGCAGCCCGCCCCATGTCAGGACGGTCACGGCCCCAGTTGTGAATTTCTCGCGCACGCGCAGCAGGCCTACCGGCACACCCACGGCCACCAGGCGTGCGACCAGCACCAGCGGGATCGCCAGCAGCGCGGCCAGCAAAGTGCTGCCGCTGAGGGCCAGGGCCAGCACCTCGAAGCCGATGATCAGGAACAGCACCGAGTTCAGAATCTCGTCGATCAGCGACCAGAAGGTCTGGACATGCAGGGTGGTCTTCTCGCTCATCGCGAACCGGGTGCCGTGATTGCCGATCAGCAGCCCCGCCACCACCGCGGCGATCGGCGCCGAAGCATGCAGCGCCTGGGCGATGGCGGTGATCAGGAAGACCAGGGCCAGAGTGATCAGCACTTCCAGGTTATGCTCGTCGATGCTCCGCATGGCGTGATAGGCGACATAGCCGAAGACCAGCCCGATCACCGCGCCACCCACGGTCTCCTTTGCAAAAAGAATCGCGATATCGGCCGCGCCGATCCCCTCCCCGTCGCCGCTGCTGAGCGCGATGGCGACCAGGATGGTGAAGACCACCACGCCGACGCCATCATTGAACAGGCTCTCGCCGGCGATCTTGGCCTCCAGCGATTCGGGCACCTTGACGGTCTTCAGAATGCCCAGCACCGCCACCGGGTCGGTCGGCGAGATCAGCGCCCCGAAGACCAGACACCAGGCGAAGGGCAACGGAATGCCCAGCAGGTCGAGGATCGCCCAGGTTCCGGTGCCGACGATGAAGGTGGAGATCAGCACGCCGGCCGTCGCCATGCTGCCGATCGGCCATTTGCGTTCCGCCAGGATGTCCAGGTCCACATGCATCGCCCCGGCGAACAGCAGCAGGCTCAGCATGCCGTGCATCAGCGTATCGGTCAGGTCGATCCGGTGCAGAAGCCCCGCCGCCGTCGTCTTGAGGTTCAACCCCGGCAGGATCAGGTCGATGGCGATCGTCCCCAGCGAGGCCAGCAGTGCGATAACCACCAGCCCGATGGTATGCGGAAACTTCAGCCAGCGGTAATTGATATAACCGAAAACCGCCGAAAGCGTCAGGATAGCGGCCGCCAGCCGCACCACATCGACAACACCCATGAAACGCTCCAATTACCTCTCGCCATGAACGGGCCGGGGAATTATTGTCCGGCGCGCCCGGTATAGCACACTATTCGACCAACAAGCCGTTAACGAGACAGAAATACATGCTCCAGCTCGCCGCATCCATGTCCCGCCTTGGGACCGAGTCCGCCTTTACCGTTCTGGCCCGTGCGCAGCAATTGGCCGCTGCCGGCAAGGACATCATCAATCTGGGGATCGGGCAGCCGGATTTCCGGACGCCGGACCATATCGTCGAGGCAGGGATCAAGGCGCTGCGTGACGGGCATCACGGCTATACCCCGGCGAACGGCATCCCGGCGCTGCGCGAGGCGGTGGCGGCCGACCTGCAACGGCGGCACGGGGCGGCGGTGAATCCGGACAATGTGGTGGTGGTGCCGGGCGGCAAGCCGACCATGTTCTTCGCGGTGCTGATGTTCGGCGAGGCCGGCGCAGAGATCATGTATCCGAACCCCGGCTTCCCGATCTATGAGTCGGTCATCAAATATAGCGGCGCGACGCCGGTTCCCTATGCGCTGGAAGAGACCAACGATTTTGCCTTCGACGCCGAAGCCGTGCTGGCGAAGATCACGCCGAACACGCGGCTGATCATAATCAACAGCCCGGCCAACCCGACCGGCGGCGTTACCCCGAAAGAGGAGATCGACAAGCTGGTCGCCGGGCTGCAGGCGCATCCCCATGTCGCCCTGCTGTCGGACGAGATCTACAGCAACATGCTCTATGGCGGGCGCGAACATGTCAGCCTGCTGACCTATCCGGAAATCCGCGACCGGCTGATCATGCTGGACGGCTGGTCCAAGACCTATGCCATGACCGGCTGGCGGCTGGGCTATGCGGTCTGGCCAGACGAACTGGTCGATCCCGTCACGCGGCTCTGCATCAACGACCATTCCTGCGTCAACGCGGCCACGCAACATGCCGGCATCGCCGCCCTGACCGGGCCACAGGACGCGGTGCATGAGATGGTCGCCGCCTTCGACGAACGGCGCCGGATCATCGTCTCGGAGTTGAACCAACTGCCGGGCTTCCGCTGCGCCGACGCGGCCGGCGCCTTCTATGCCTTCCCCAATATCGAGGGCACGGGGCTGAACGCGCGCGAGGCGCAGGACCGGTTCCTGAACGAGGCCGGCGTCGCGACCATCGCCGGCACCAGCTTCGGCGCCTGGGGCGAGGGTTATTTGCGCTTCTCCTACGCCAACAGCATCGATAATATCCGCGAAGCCATCCGGCGCATTTCTGCCTGCTTATGAGGCAAAGACATTGCCTGTATTTTGTGCAACTGGATTCTTTTTGTGCAAGCCCGCAATCAAGCGAATCCGGCATATTCCTTCTATCATATTGTTTTTATTAAAATTTATTCAAAGCGCCAGTTTGGCACGGACTGTGCAATTAATTTGCACGACCAGCACGCCCCACCACGGGCGCGTGGCCAGAGCAATGAGGCTTAGGTAGCCATGAAGAAAATCGAAGCGATCATCAAGCCCTTCAAGCTGGATGAAGTGAAGGAAGCGCTGCACGAGGTCGGAATCCAGGGCATTACCGTCACCGAGGCCAAGGGCTTCGGGCGGCAGAAGGGCCATACCGAGCTTTACCGCGGCGCCGAATATGTCGTCGACTTCCTGCCCAAGGTCAAACTTGAGGTCGTCGTCGACGATGCGCTTGCAGAGCGCGCTGTCGAGGCCATTACCGAGGCCGCCCGCACGGGCCGGATCGGCGACGGCAAGATCTTCGTCTCGGCCATCGAAGAGGCGATCCGCATCCGAACCGGCGAACGCGGCAGCGACGCCGTCTGACAACCCCGAACCCGGACGGTCCCGCGCGGACCGCCATCACCCCGCAACCTCCCAACGACAGGGACAAGAGGATTATGACCAAGAAAGTTCTCGATATGATCAAGGAAAACGACGTCCAGTATGTCGATTTCCGTTTCACCGACCCGCGCGGCAAGTGGCAGCATATCGCCCAGCATGTCAGCACCGTCGACGAGGATCTGCTGACCGAAGGCATCATGTTCGACGGCTCGTCGATCGAAGGCTGGAAGGCCATCAACGAGTCCGATATGACCCTGATGCCGGACTGCGACACCGCCGTCATGGACCCCTTCGCGACGCAGCCGATGCTGATCGTCACCTGCGACGTGGTCGAGCCCTCGACCGGCCAGCCCTACGAGCGCGACCCGCGTTCGACCGCCAAGCGCGCCGAGGCCTATATGCGGTCGGCCGGTTTCGGCGACACGGCCTATTTCGGCCCTGAAGCCGAATTCTTCGTGTTCGACGACGTGCGGTTCTCCACCGAGCCGAACAAGATGTCCTACGAATACGATTCCGACGAGGATCCGTCGGCCACCAGCAAGGCCTTCGAGGAAGGCAACTGGGGCCATCGCCCGCGCGTCAAGGGCGGCTATTTCCCGGTTCCGCCGGTCGATTCGGCCAACGATCTGCGCGCCGAAATGACCTCGACCATGATGGACATGGGCCTGCCGATGGAAAAGCACCATCACGAGGTTGCGCCCTCGCAGCATGAACTGGGCATCAAGTTCGACACGCTGGTGCGCTCGGCCGACAACATGCAGGTCTACAAGTATGTGACCCACATGGTCGCCCACCAGTACGGCAAGACGGCCACCTTCATGCCGAAGCCGGTCTATGGCGACAATGGCTCGGGCATGCATACCCATCAGTCGATCTGGAAGGACGGCAAGAACACCTTCGCCGGCTCGCTCTATGCCGACCTGTCGGAGAGCTGCCTGTTTTATATCGGCGGCATCATCAAGCATGCCAAGGCGCTGAACGCCTTCACGAACCCGCTGACCAACAGCTACAAGCGCCTGGTCCCGGGCTTTGAGGCGCCGGTGCTGCTGGCGTATTCGGCCCGCAACCGCTCGGCCTCCTGCCGCATCCCGCACGCCGCCAGCCCCAATGGCAAGCGCGTCGAGGTCCGCTTCCCCGATCCGGGCGCGAACCCCTATTACGCCTTCGCCGCCATGCTGATGGCCGGCCTTGACGGTATCGAGAACCGCATCCATCCGGGCGACGCCATGGACAAGAACCTGTACGACCTTCCCCCGGAAGAGCGCTACAACGTGCCGACCGTCTGCGGCTCGCTGCGCGAAGCCCTGGAAAGCCTGGACGCCGACCGCGACTTCCTGAAGAAGGGCGACGTGTTCACCGACGACCAGATCGACGGCTACATGGAACTCAATTGGGAAGAGGTGTTGCGTTTAGAAACCACCCCGCACCCGGTCGAGTGGGATATGTATTACAGCGTCTGATTTCTCTGAATGCTGATACTGACGGGCCGCTCTTCGGAGCGGCCCGTTTCTTTGTTCGCAAAGATGCTAATCTATGCCGCTGGCGTGACTGAATGCGTCCATGCAGGCTATATTGTCCGCCTCCCTTCAACACCAGTCACCCAGCCGACACCATGAAATCCGCCATCGCGCCCATTACCGCCCTGTTGCTCAGCAACGCCCTGCTGCTGATGGGCAATGGCCTGCAGGGCATCCTGCTGCCGATTCGCGGGGGGTTGGAGAATTTTACCCCGCTCGATTTGGGTATCCTGGGCGGCGTCTACTTCCTCGGCTTCGGGGCAGGCTGCCTCCACGGGCCACGGCTGATCCGGGATGTCGGCCATATCCGCGTCTTTGCGGCCATGGTGGCTATTGTCTCGGCCAACGCGCTGGTGCATCCGCTGGCGGTATCGGCGGTGCTGTGGTGGATGCTGCGCGGGATTACCGGCTACTGCTTCGCCGTGCTGTTCATGGTCATAGAGAGCTGGCTTAACGAGCGATCGACCTCTGACACCAGGGGCGCGATCTTCTCGCTCTACACGATCATCAATCTGACCGTTATCACGCTGGGGCAGTTGATGCTGCCGCTGGGCAACCCGTCCGAACTGCCACTCTTCAGCGTGGTGTCGATCCTGATCTCGCTGGCCGCCGTGCCGGTGAGCCTGAGCCGCGCCGCCGCGCCCGCCCCGGTACAAGTGGTGCGGATCCGCCCGCTTCATATCTACCGGGTATCGCCGGTGGGCTTCGTCGGATGCGTGACCGTCGGGCTGGTCAACGGTTCCTTCTGGTCGCTGGCGCCGGTATTCGCCCAGCAGACGGGCGCCAATACCACGGGCGTGGCGATCTTCATGAGTTCCACCGTTATTGCCGGCGCCCTGGGCCAGTGGCCGCTGGGCCGGCTGTCCGACCGCATCGACCGCCGCAAGGTCATCTTCGGGTCGGGTGCGATGGCCGCCGCGGCTGGGATCGGACTGATGCTGTTCCTGGACCGTGGCGCCAGTTTCACCTATCCGCTGGCATGGGCCTTCGGTTTCTTTTCCTTTGCCCTCTATGCGCTGTCGGTCGCCCATACAAACGACTTCGTGGCGCCGGAAGACT
>JBFFGY010000184.1:0-5736 GCA_041557215.1 Alphaproteobacteria bacterium | reverse complement strand
GCGTAAGCGTACTGGCGCTGCGTGCTCCACTCGGTGGCAAAGGGATCCTTCCAGCCGATATAGTCCCAGTAATTTACGTGGAACGAGATCGCGATAATGTCGTCGCGCGCCGCCAGTTCGGTCAGGAAGGCGTCCGCTGGCGGGCAGGAGGAACAGCCGTGCGAGGTGAATAGCTCGACGACGGTTGGCGCGCTGTCGGCCTCAGCCCAGCTGGCGTCGGTGATGCCGAAACCTGCAAGCGCGGCCAGGACAGGGAAGACGAATATTCTTTTCATGCGGGCAAGCTAAGCGCCCATCCGCGCCGCGGCTAAGTCACGGCGCGTCAACTTGCCGTGATGACTAGAGTAGCGTCAGCGCAAATGGAATTATTTCCCGAAATTCCATTTGCGCGGGTAAAGCTGCTCTCCTTTTGAAAAAAGCAGGCAATTTCACCCGATCGCACCGAACCGCACTGGTTCAGTGCGATCGGATATTGCCCTAGGCGGGTCAGCTGGCGCAGACGCGGTCCATCAGCCTGGCCATGAAGCCATGGCCGGCCGCCATCTGGTCGAGGCTGATGAACTCGTTTGGCTTGTGCGCCTGGCCGATGCTGCCCGGCCCGCAGACCACGCAGGGGACGCTCGCATCGCGCTGGAACAGGCCGGCCTCGGTGCCGAAGGCGACCTTGGAATGGTTGTTCTGCCCGGCCAGCGCCTTAACGAGCGTCACCGCCTCGTCGTCGGCGCGCATGTCGAGCCCGGGATAGTTGACGCCCTGGTCGAAGCTGATGCCGGTATCCGGCTGGATCGCCTGCATGCGGGGCTCCAGTTCCTCCGCCGCAAACCGGAAAATCTCGTCGAACAGGGGCTGCGGATCCTGCTGCGGCAGGTTGCGGATCTCGAACTCGAAGGAGCAGTCCTTGGGCACGATGTTCAGCGCGGTGCCGCCGCGGATCACGCCGGTATGGACCGTGCTATGGCGCACGTCGAACTCGTTGTCGAAGGGGCCGTCCTTTTGGACCCGTTGGCCGATCCTGGTGATGAAGCCGATCAGTTCCGCCGCATACTGGATGGCGTTGACGCCGGTCGGCGCCAGCGAGGAATGGCATTCGAAACCGCGCACATGGGCGGTGACGTCGGTCTTGCCCTTGTGGGCGATGATCACCTGCATCTCCGTCGGCTCGCCGATGATGGCCAGGCGGGGCTTGATAGGCAGGCCGTTGATCATGTCGATCAGATGTCGCACGCCCAGGCATCCCACTTCCTCGTCATAGGAAAAGGCCAGGTGGATCGGCGTATCGAGGCCGCGGCGCAGGAATTCCGGAATATGGGCCAGCGCAATGGCGAGGAATCCCTTCATATCGCAGGTGCCGCGCCCATACAGCTTTCCACCCTTCTCGGTCACGCGGAACGGGTCCGTGGCCCAGTCCTGCCCGTCCACCGGAACGACATCGGTGTGGCCCGACAGCATGATGCCCGGCCTGTCGGTCGGCCCGATTGTTGCATAGAGATTTGCCTTGGGTTCGCGCTCGTCGCGGATGATCGTGGCCTCGATGCCGTGGCCGGCCAGATAGTCCCGGACGAAATCGATCAGCGCCAGGTTGGACTCCCGGCTGGTGGTGTCGAAGGAAACCAGTTTCTCGATCAGTTCGCGGCTCTTCGCGGGAAGGTCGGTCATGGTATTTTTCATCCGGGGCTTGGGTTTACGGGAAAGGCGGGCCATACTATAGCGAGCGGTCGTACCGCGCCAGCATTGCCGGGCGGCCGCGAACCAATAATTTATCGAATTGAAGGCAGTGGGCGAGAGACCATGAAACAGACGATTGCGGGCGTATTCGACCTCTGGCTGCCTGAGCGGCCGGCGGCGCCCGTGGTGTTCGATTCGCCCCATAGCGGCGCGCAGTATCCGGCGGATTTCGATACGATCGCGCCGATGGACCGCCTGCGCCGCGCCGAGGATATGTTTGTCGAAAATCTTTTCGACACGGTACCCGACGCAGGCATGGCGCTGCTGGCGGCGCTGTTCCCGCGCAGCTATATCGACCCGAACCGCGCCCTGCACGATCTCGACCGCAGGCTGGTCGACGGCACCTGGCCGGGCAGCCTGCGGATGAGCGACAAGTCGCGGCTGGGACATGGGCTGATCTGGCGGCTTTGTCCGCCCGATATTCCTATGTATGGCCGCAAGCTGACGGTGGACGAGATTCAGGCCCGCATCCAGGGCTATTACCGGCCCTACCATCGCGCGCTGCGCTATGCCATGGAACGCATGCTCGACCGGTTCGGCCAAGTCTACCACCTGAACTGCCATTCCATGCCGGCGGTCAGCGCGCCGCTGATGGTAATGCCGAACGGCGCGCGCCGCCGCGCGGATTTCGTGCTCGGCGACCGCGACGGCGTTACCGCCAACCCCGATTTCGTCGCCCTGGTGCGCCAGACGCTGGACGGCATGGGCTATGCGGTCGCGGTCAACGATCCCTACAAGGGGGTCGAACTGGTGCGCGCCTATTCCGACCCGATGACGGGGCGCCACAGCCTGCAGATCGAAATCAACCGCGCCCTCTATATGGACGAGGACGAATTCCGCCCCACCGCCGATTTCGGCAGGCTGAAAGCGGACATCGACAGGCTGGTTACCACCATCAGGGATTATGCCGTGGCACAAGTGCTGCCGCGGGCGGCGGAATAGGGGCGAGAGCCTCCCGACCGGGCGCCGCTAGGGCGCGAACTGCTCTTTCAGGATCCGTTCTTCCAGATCATGTTCAGGGTCGAACATGATGGTCACCGACAGGTTCCGGACCTGGCTGACCTCGACGGTCAGCACGTCGCGGACTTCCGTATGGTCGGCGGTGGCGCTGACCGGGCGCTTGACGCCCTCCATTACCTCGAATTTCACATGCGCCGTGTGGGGCAGAAGGGCGCCGCGCCAGTGGCGGGGGCGGAAGGCGCTGATCGGGGTCAGGGCCAGCAGGTCGGCCCGGATCGGGATGATCGGCCCGTGCGCCGACAGGTTATAGGCGGTGCTGCCGGCCGGTGTGGCCACCAGCGCGCCGTCGCAGATCAGCTCTTCCAGCCGTGCTACGCCGTCCACATGAATACGTAGTTTTGCGGCCTGGCGGGTCTGGCGCAGCAGTGAGACCTCGTTGATCGCCAACGCCTCCACCTCGGTGCCGATGTCGGTACGGGCCACCATCCGCAGGGGGTGCAGGTCCACGGCGCGTGCCCTGGCCAAGCGCTCCGGCAAATCGTCCTCGTCATAGCCGTTCATTAGGAAGCCCACCGAGCCCCGGTTCATGCCGTAGATGGGTGCCTTGCCGCCGATATGGTCGTGCAGGGTCTGCAGCATGAAGCCGTCGCCGCCCAGCGCCACGATGACGTCCGCCTCGCCGGCATCCGCATTGCCGTAGCGGGCCGACAGGGCTTCCAGCGCCTGCTGTGCTTCCTTTTCTTCGCTGGCGACGAAGCCTATCCTGCTTTCCGACATTCGATTCGTCCGCATGGTTGCAAGGGCGGTCCGGTTGTTGGCAGTATAGCGAGGCGCGGGCCGCATGCCAGCCCGTCGAAAATCGATGTTCCGAATGTAGCGTTAACGCGCGCCGCCCTGTATAACGGGCCGCGCAATTACCGGGAGCCGTCAGGGGCTCCAGACTGGTCTTCTAAAGGGAACCATCATGGACGATATCGCAAAAGCCCTTGTCGCCGACGGAAAGGGCATTCTGGCCGCCGACGAAAGCACGGGCACCATCAAGAAACGCTTCGATTCCATCAATGTGGAATCGACCGAGGAAAACCGCCGCGCCTATCGCGAGATGCTGTTCACCGCGGCTGGCGCCGAAGCGGCGGTCAGCGGCGTGATCCTGTATGACGAGACGCTGCGCCAGAGCACGGCCGACGGCGTGCCCTTCGCCAAGCTGCTGGCCGACAAGGGCATCATCCCCGGCATCAAGGTCGATGCCGGCGCCAAGGCGCTGGCCGGCTCGCCGGACGAGAAGGTGACGGAAGGGCTGGACGGCCTGCGCGAGCGCTGCGCCGAATATTACCAGCTTGGCGCCCGCTTCGCGAAATGGCGCGCGGTCATCACCATCAAGGGCGACGAGCATCCCAGCACGGCCTGCATCTCGACCAACGCCCATGCTTTGGCCCGCTATGCGGCGCTCTGTCAGGAAGCGAACCTGGTGCCGATCGTCGAGCCGGAAGTGCTGATGGACGGACCGCATGACATCGCGCGCTGCGCCGAGGTGACCGAGGCCACGCTGAACGAGGTCTATACCCAGCTCCGCATCCAGAATGTGCGGCTGGAGGCGACGCTGCTGAAGCCCAACATGGTGATTTCCGGGACCGAATGCGCCACCCAGGCCGGCGTCCAGGACGTGGCCGCGGCCACGCTGGAAGTGCTGAAGCGCTGCGTACCGGCGGCCGTGCCGGGCATCGTGTTCCTGTCGGGCGGGCAGTCCGACCTGATCGCCACCGAGCATCTCGACGCCATGAACAAGATGGGCGAGAACCTGCCTTGGAAGCTCAGCTTCTCCTACGGCCGCGCGTTGCAGGCTGCGGCGCTGAAGGCCTGGGGCGGCAAGGCCGAGAACGTGCCGGCGGCGCAGGCGGCCTTCCTGCTGCGCGCCAAGTGCAACGGCGCGGCGGCGGCTGGTTCCTGGTCCCAGGCCATGGAAAAGGCGGCCTGAGGCCGGGTAGCGCGGAGGCCGCATGTCCGAACGCGACGCCGTCCTGTTCGCCAACGAGGCCTTCTATGCCGCGTTCAACCAGCGCGACTACGAGGCGATGGATGCGCTCTGGGCCACCTCGGTGCCTGTGAGCTGCATCCACCCGGGCGGCGGCCCGATTTTCGACCGCAAGGCCGTGATGGCCAGTTGGAAGGGCATCCTGGGCCATGATTCCCAGGCGCCCATCCTGTCTCTGGGCCCACGGGTGCGGATGTACGGGGAATACGCGACGGTGATCTGTTTCGAGGTCATCGCCGGCAACAACCTGATCGCCAGCAACGTCTTCATCCGCGAAGACCGCAAATGGAAGCTGGTCCACCACCAGTCCGGCCCGACGGCGGAAGCCCCCCCGCGCGCCATGCTGAGCGAGAAGGGGCCGATCACGTTCAACTAGGGGCGGGGCGTTCTACCTTTCGCCGCAGTTATGGGCTGGCGTTGCCCTCGGGCTCATCACGACCATGACGGCGCGCCGGTTCTGCGCCCAGGCGTCTTCGTTGCTTCCCAACACGGCTGGCCGCTCCTTGCCGTAGCTGATGGTGCCCAGCCGGTCCGGGGCGATACCGCGTACGATCAATGCTTCCCGCATTGCCACGGCGCGGCGGCAGCCGAGACCGAGATTGTATTCGCGCGTACCGCGCTCATCCGCATGGCCTTCGATCATGGTGGAGTAATCGGGATATCGCGTCAGCCAATCGGATTGTATTTCGATTGTTGCGATAGCGTCCTCGCGCAGCACCGCCCTGTCGAAATCGAAAAAGATGCGGTCTTCGGGAAAGTGAACCGGTGGAGGTGGAGGCTCCATGATCGGGTCCCGTGTCGGCGGTGGCGCATCAGCGATCGGCTGCATATCGGGTTCCTGCGCACAGCCCGATACAAGCAAGGCAGCGGCGAGGAGGGGGATGAGAGGGGTTTTTGCGTGTTTCATCGCGCCATTAAAGCGAGAATGTTTGGGTATAATTGGACGGGATAGGGGCAATTTCGGGGCGGCGCGACCTCATACTTCGAGACGGGCCTGAAGGCCCTCCTCAGCATGAGGC
>JBFFGY010000183.1:0-5767 GCA_041557215.1 Alphaproteobacteria bacterium | reverse complement strand
GCATCGGGCTGTTGAAGAAGCTGACCAGGTTGAGGCCCAGGCCGCCCATCAGTTCGTAGAAGAGGTCCCTGCCGCCGCCATAGTGGATCCAGCCGAGCAGTTCCTGCGCTGACCAGCCGAAGCAGGGGCCGGTACCGAAAAGCGAAGCCGCCTTGGACTTGGAATACCAGTAGGCCGGCACGTAGTGGGCGCCGTCGAGAACGCCGCGATGAACCGCGTCCTGCATCTGGCTGGTCTTGACCACAGAGTCGACCGACAGCAGGTCGAGCTTCAGGCTGCCGCCCGCCATCTTGTTAACGCGGTCAACGTAGCTCTTGGCGTTTTCAAGGAAAATGCCGCCGCCCCAGGCCGCTTGGATTTTCAGCACCGTCGGCGCCGCGGTGGCGATGTTCGGCATCGCGACTGCAGCCGCGCCGCCGGCTGCCACGCCAGCGCCAGCTTTGAGAAATTTCCTGCGAGTGGCCGTCTTGGTCTTCAGGTCCTTGTTCGTCATTGGTTTCCTCCTCCCGACTTCAAGGAATTGCAATGCAGCGTTATGGCGCGTGGTCCCGGGTGAATTCCGTCCCTCGATCACGCACGGTTTCGCTTTAGGATATTTTTTCTGAACCTCTGATGAATATGGGATTGCTCCCCGTCAGATATCCTTAAGAATGCCGACAATCCGCCTCAACGGCGCTTGCCAGCCGCCACAAACTTCAACATTTTCGCCCCTTGTGCAAGAGAAAACGAAATATGTATACGATTCAGGTGGTTGACCGCTATTGATCGTTTGAATACTTATGGGCTAGGTGATTTTGAAGTTATGCCACTCTGTCGCACGGTTCGCGCCCGGAAAATATCGCGTCCAGATTATCAAGCGCTCTATAACCCATGGCATCACGCGTTTCCCGGGTCGCACTGCCCACATGCGGCAAAAGAAAGCAGTTGTCCAATTCGCGATACCGCGGATCGATGTCCGGTTCGTTATTGTAGACATCCAGGCCTGCCGCCCGCAGTCGGCCGGATTTCAAGGCGCCCACCAGCGCGTCGTCATCCACCAGGGCGCCGCGCGCAGTGTTGATCACGATCGCATCCCGGGGCAGCAACGCAATCCTTTCGTCATTCAACAGTCCGGTCGTCTCCGGTGTCGCCGGGCAATTGAGCGACAATACGTCGCAAAGCTGCAGCATCTCCTCGAGGGATTCATGATAGACCGCACCCTGTTCCAGTTCCGGGTCTATTCTCCGGCGGTTGTGGTAGTGAACTTCCATGTCGAAACCGCGCATCCGGCGCGCGACGATCTGGCCCACGCGGCCCATCCCGACGATCCCAACACGTTTGCCCGTAATCTGGGTCCCGACCATGAAGGCGGGGCTCCAGTCTTTCCACTGGCCGCTGCGAACCAGCCTTTCGCCTTCGCTGGCGCGCCGAGCGGCGCCCAGCATGCAGAGTATCGCGATCTCGGCGGTTGCGTCGCTCAGAACATCCGGCGTGTTGGTCACGACGATCCCGCGTGCCGCGACAGCCTTCAGTTCCACATGGTCGACACCGACCGAGAAATTGGCAATCGCCTTCACGCAGTCCGGAAGGCGCGCAATGATTTCGGCGGTAAATTTCTCGGTGTGGCACGGCATGATGGCGTCGGCGCCCTCGCTGAGTGCGATCAGTTCATCGCCTGAATAAAGCCTGTCATCCGGATTCAGGCGTGGAGTGTAGTCGCGCCGAAGTCGATCCTCGACCGCATCGGGCAGTTTCCGGGTCACCAGAATGACGGGCTTGTTACTCATTTGGGGCGGTTCCTCAATATTTTATGCATGTTTCCTGACGAATTCGGCCCTTGTAACATATTCGTTTACTTTTTCGAGTCATGATAGTCCCCGTTGCTGGCGGTTGGAACGCGCACAGCGTCCCGAGCCGGGTATTTTGACGGGAGCATTGGGGAATGCGGTTTTTCCGTACGTTGGTATCGTCGGGGGTGGCTCTGTTTCTCGGAGCCTGCGCGCTTGCGCCCGACCCGGGACCTGAAGCGCAGGCGGCGGCCGAACAACTGGCCGCCGATATCTATGCGCGAAGCGTTTATTACAGCGCCGATCCAAGTCCCGTACAGCCCGATATCAAACTGCTGGCTCGCGTGTTCGAGCGCGTCAGGTCCGATTATGTTCGGCCGGTCGACGAAGACTTGTTGATCGCTGCTGCTTCGACGGCGATACAGGATGCGCAGCCCGGCCCCGACAGATCCGACGATAACTGGCTGGTCGAACGGGCGATCAAGGCGATGCTTGAATCCCTCGATCCCTACAGCACGTTTCTGCCGCAAGATGAATATGCCGCCATGAAGCAGTCGATGCGCGGCCGCTTCGGCGGGCTTGGCATACAGATCACGGCCCCCGAGACGGGCGGCGGCGCCGTCGTCGTGACCCCACTGGACGATACCCCGGCATCGCGGGCCGGACTGAAAGCGGGAGACCGCATTACCCATATCGATGGGCGCGACGTAACCGGGGACTCGCTGCGGGAGATTGTCGCGCAATTGCGGGGTTTAGAAGGAACCAGTGTTGTACTGAAGATAAGCCGTGAGGGCGGAAACCCGTTCGAAGTATCCCTGATCCGGGAAATGATCCGGGTCGATGTCATAAAATGGCGTCTCGAGGGCGATTTCGGCTATCTGCGTATCGCCAGCTTTACCGAAAATACGGCGGACGATGTCGAGAAAGCCATCGACGAGATTAGGCGCCACCTGGGCGGACGGCTTGCCGGGTTGGTCATCGACTTGCGGAACAACCCCGGAGGCCTGCTCGTGGAATCGGTGGCCGTTTCAGACGCCTTCATCGAAAGCGGCGACATCGTTTCCACGGAAGGCCGGAAGAGCAAGCAGAAATATCGTGCCACCGCGGGTGATATAGCCGCCGGTCTGCCGATCGTGGTCCTTATCAACAAGGGCTCTGCGTCGGCCGCGGAAATACTGGCCGGCGCGCTGAAAGATCATGGCCGCGCCATGCTTATCGGCGACCGCAGCTATGGCAAGGGAACCGTGCAGACGGTCATCCCGATGGGCAGGGGAACGGCCGTGAAACTTACCACGGCGCAATATTTCCGGCCGCTTGGCGAAACCGTGGAAGGCGGCATAGAACCCGATATAGAAGCCCTGGACGACATCGAAACCGAAATCGATGAAGGGCTGGAACGCGCGATCGCCGAACTGAACCGCCTGGCCAGCCTCCATTAGAAACTTGCCGTCAGGCCAGACGGCGGCATTGCGGCAAGGCTGCCAGGTTTTCCTCTATCGCCTGTTTCGATGGCAGGCTGCTTTGCGCGCCCTCTACCCGACAGGCCAGCCCGGCGCCCGTGGAAGCGTGCCGTAGCGCGTCCTGGAGATCCGACCCGTTGTCCAGCGCGGCCGCCAGGCAACCGCAGAAGGCGTCGCCCGCCGCCGTGGTATCGATTGGCGCAATAGGCATCGCCGGTACCGAATACCCCCCTTCGGGGCTGAAGGCGAGGGCTCCCGCGCCCCCCAGCGTTACGATGCAGGTCAGGCCATAGCGTTCCGCCAGTTTGCGCGGTACGCGCGTCGGCTGGGCCGCATCCAGCCCGACTTCGTTGGCAAGGGTGGCGGCTTCGATCTCGTTGGCGATCAGGTAATCGACCGACTGCAACACCGATGCCGGCACCATGCCCGCCGGCGCAAGGTTCAATAGTACCCGGGCGCCGGCAGATTTGGCGCGCTCGACCATGGTCCAGTTTTCGCTTGCCGGAACCTCCATCTGAAGGGCGACGAGCGTTTCGGGACCCAGCACCGAATCCGGAACCTGGGCCGCGCGCGCATCGAGATTGGCGCCGCTTGCCACGACGATCGAATTTTCCCCACCCGAATCCACGCAGATTGTCGCGCAGCCGGTGGGCCGTTCCGATATTTCCACGCCATCAAGGTTTACGCCGGCTTCGCGCAGCATCGACATGGCCTGCTCGGCAAAGCCATCGGCGCCAACCCTTCCAAACAGGCGCGTAGCCGCACCCGCCCGCGCGGCTGCCACGGCCGTATTGGCTCCTTTCCCGCCGGGATAAAGGTTGTAGGCGTCGGACAGGACCGTTTCGCCCGAACGAGGCAGGCCGTCGACCTGAATTACCAGATCTATATTGATCGAGCCGAAAACGACAATCACGTTACGTCACTAGGTTCCCGTCAATGTGACAGAAGCACCGGCACCGTCATGTGTTTCAGGATGTGGCGTGTCGCCCCGCCCAGGACCAGTTCGCGCATCCGCGAATGTCCATAGGCGCCCATCACGATCAAGTCGGCACCGCTGTCGGCAGCCTGATTCAGCAGCACATCGCCGACATCGATGTCAAGGCCAGCGGTTTTCGCGGTGGTGACCTCCAGCCCGTGGCGTGCAAGATGACTCGCGATATCCGCGCCGGGAAGGTCACCCATCCCGTTCGGTTCGACGGCGAATACTTCAATGCTGTCGGCAGCCTCCAGCAACGGCATGGCGTCCGAAACGGCGCGGGCCGCTTCGCGGCTGGCGTTCCAGCCGACCAATACCTTTCGGCCGATTTCCTTGGGCGCGCCAATATAGGGAATGACCAGGACGGGCCGCCCGCAAGCAATGATGAAATCGTCGATCAGCGCGTCACCTCCATCGTCCTCCGGCGGGCTCTGCGAAACAACGGTCAGGTCGGCATAGCGGCTGCGAAGGGTCAGGGATTCCAGAGGCCGGCCATTGCTGACCGACCATCCGCTCCTGTCGGCGATTCCCGCGGCCTTTACCGCGTCGTCAAAGGTCTTGCGCGCCCGATCAACGCTTTCCTTGCGCTGCGCTTTGATGATTTCGACGGCCGAGGGCGGGATCTCGATCGACGCAAAGCCGGGTATTTCGGGCGGACGGTCGACCGCGAGGCCGGTGAGATGCGCATCATGTTGCCGGGCCAATGCGCAGGCCGCAGCTAAGGTTCCCGCCTCCTGCGCGTTGTCTTCCACAAAAATAAGGATATCCTTCAAAGACATGCTCAACCCCCTAGAAAATTGTAAAATTGATCATCGATCTTGGCGCCAAACACATTATCCCGTCATTGATTTCGCTCAATCGGAAGTATCTTCGGGCGAACCAGGATCGACACGGTCTTCCTCGACGGCATGGCAGGCGACGATCCGGCCGTCGGCCTCCAGGCTCTGAGGAAATTCGACGCGGCAACGCTCCTCGGCATATGGGCAGCGCGGATGGAAAGCGCAACCGGAAGGTGGATCGATGGGAGAGGGCAGTTCTCCGGTAAGCTTTACGCGTTCACCCCGCCGTTTCGGGTCCGCGATCGGGGAGCTGGAAAGCAGGGCGCGCGTATAGGGGTGAGCCGGCGAGGAAAACACGGTATCGCGCGATCCATGCTCCACGGCCCTGCCCAGATACATCACCATCACCTCATCCGCGAAATGGCGGACGACGCTGAGGTCATGGGAAATAAATAGATATGTCAGGTTCAACTCTTCCTGCAGGTCGACGAGCAGATTAAGGACCTGGGCCTGGATCGATACGTCCAGTGCGGAGACGGGTTCGTCCAGCACCACGAGCTTCGGCTGCAGCATCAACGCCCGCGCAATCGCGATGCGCTGGCGCTGGCCGCCGGAGAACATATGTGGATAGCGGTCGTAATGTTCGGGCCTCAGGCCGACCCGGACCATCATGGCACGGGCAGCGTCGGCCCTTTCCGCGGCGCTCATCGAGGTGTTGATAGCCAGCGGTTCCTCGAGCGTCGCCCCGATCTTCTTGCGCGGGTTCAGCGAGCCGTAGGGATCCTG
>JBFFGY010000182.1:0-5791 GCA_041557215.1 Alphaproteobacteria bacterium | reverse complement strand
GGATCCGTTCGGCGGGCTGGTTCATGAATGGCAGGGCATCGTCACAGTCATAGCAATCGCC
Organism: Alphaproteobacteria bacterium; assembly: GCA_041557215.1. Taxonomy (GTDB): domain Bacteria; phylum Pseudomonadota; class Alphaproteobacteria; order UBA8366; family JADFVY01; genus JADFVY01. Next base: position 5,730 of record JBFFGY010000182.1, on the reverse strand, counting down.
TCCATGGTGCTGGGGTCGCTGGCGGCGATCGCCCAACGCAATATCAAACGCCTGATGGCCTACAGCTCGATCGGCCATGTCGGTTTCGCCCTTGTCGGGCTGGCTGCCGGCAGCGAAGGCGGGGTGCGCGGCGTGATCGTCTATCTGGCGATCTATCTGGCGATGAATGTCGGCACCTTCGCGGTCATCCTGTCGATGCGCCGCCATGGCGAGATGCTGGAATCCATCGACGATCTCGCCGGGCTGTCGAAGACAAACCCGACCATGGCCTTCATCATGATGGCGTTCATGTTCTCGCTGGCTGGAATCCCGCCCTTTGCCGGCTTCTTCGGCAAGCTCTACGTCTTCATGGCGGCTGTAGAAGCCGAACTCTATACCCTGGCGATCCTGGGCGTCCTGGCCAGCGTGATCAGCGCCTTCTACTATCTGCGTATTGTCAAGATCATGTTCTTCGACGATGCCGCGGATGCGTTCGACAGGCCGGCTGCCGCGTCGCTTGGTGTGATCATGTGGGCGGCGGCTATCGTGGTTACCTTCTTTATCGTCTATCCGGCGCCGCTGCTGGATGGGGCTGGCGCAGCCGCCGCGGCCCTGCTTGCCGGCTGACCCAATGATCCGGCCCGAATCGCTGCCGGCCGGCTATCGGCTGGCGGCGTTCGAGTCCCTGGACGCGACCAACGAGCAAGCCCGCATTCTGGCGGCGGAGGGAGCGGTAGACGGTTCCGTGATCTGGGCCAGGAGCCAGACCGCCGGGCGCGGCCGGCAGGGCCGGCAGTGGCAATCTCCCGAGGGGAATCTCTATTGCTCGATCATCCTGCGCCCCGACATGCCGGCGGCGGAAGCGGCCCAGTACAGTTTCGTCACCGCGCTGGCGCTTGGCCACAGCCTGGACGGCCTACTCCCCGACGACGTGGAACTGAGCTATAAGTGGCCGAATGACTTGCTGCTCAACGGGCGCAAGGTGGCGGGAATTCTGCTCGAATCCTCCGGCGTCGCTAACGGTCGGCTTGACTGGCTGGTGATTGGCGCGGGACTCAATATCGAGGAATCCCCGGCGGAGATGCCCTATCCGGCCACCAGCCTGCGCGAAGCAGGCGTGGCGCCGGTCGCGCCCCATGATATGCTGAGCCGCTTCATCGAGGGGTTCGATCATTGGCGCCGGCGCTGGCGGGACGAGGGGCTTGGCGTCGTTCGCGAGGCCTGGCTCGAGAGGGCGGCCCGGCTGGGTGGGGAGATCGTCGTGAGACTGCCGAACGAAGAGATAAGCGGCTGTTTCGAGGGGCTGGACGAACATGGCGCCCTCTTGCTGACCACGGCCGACGGGGCTCGCCGGGCGATCACGGCCGGCGACGTCTTTTTGTGAATTAATTCGCGGGAAAGCGAAGATGTTGCTCACCATCGATTCCGGCAATACCAATGTCGTCTTCTCTGTTTATGACGGCGACGAATCAAAAGGCCTGTGGCGCTGTTCGAATAACCCTCGCCGCACGGCCGACGAATATATGGTCTGGCTGATGCATCTGATGGAACTTGACGGCGTCGACCGCAAGGCGATCGACAGCGCCATCATTGCCAGCGTCGTGCCGGAGGCGCTGTTCCACCTGGTCAGTCTCTGCCACCGTTATTTCGGCTGCGTTCCGCTGGTTGTCGGCGAGCCGGGTGTCGATCTCGGCACCGAGGTCCTGATCGACCGCCCGGAGCAGGTGGGGGCGGACCGTCTGGTCAATACCGTCGCCGCGCACGACCGTTACAAAAAGGCGCTGATCGTGGTCGATTTCGGTACCGCGACGACATTCGACGTGGTGGATGGCGACGGCAATTACCGGGGCGGCGTGATCGCACCGGGTATCAACTTGTCGCTGGAGGCGCTGTATCAGGCTGCCTCCAAACTGCCCCGCGTCGAAATCCGGCCGACCGAAAAGATCATCGGCAAGGCCACGGTGCCGGCGATGCAGTCCGGCATATTCTGGGGCTATGTCGGTCTGATCGAAGGGCTGATAACGCGGATCCGAACCGAGTGGGGCGACGCGACCATGCCGGTCGTGGCGACCGGGGGGTTGGCGCCGATGTTCGCCGAGGCGACGGCGCTGTTCGACCATATCGACCGCGACCTTACCATCCATGGGCTGTTGCTGATTGATCGGCGCAACAGAAAGCAATGACGGAAATTTTCGACATCGACGGGCTGGGTCGCAAGGACCTGGTCTTCCTGCCGCTGGGCGGGGCCGGCGAGATCGGCATGAATCTCAATCTCTATGGCCATGCCGGCAAATGGCTGATGGTCGATCTCGGCATCACCTTCGGCGACGATTCGACACCCGGCGTCGACGTCATCATGCCCGACCCCGGCTTTATCGTCGAACGCAAGCGGGATCTCGCCGGGCTTGTCCTGACCCATGCCCATGAGGATCATCTCGGCGCCGTGCCCTGGCTGTGGCCGCAGCTGGAATGCCCGATCTACGCCACGCCCTTCACCGCCGCGGTGTTGCGGCGCAAGCTGGCCGAGGCGGGGCTGGAGAAAGCGGCGAAGATCACCGAGGTGCCGATGTCCGGCCGCTTCGATGTCGGTCCCTTCGGGATCGAGCTCATAACGCTGACTCATTCCATCCCGGAACCCAACGCCGTGGTGATCCGCACGCATGCGGGCACGGTGCTGCATACCGGCGACTGGAAACTGGACCCGGACCCGCTGGTCGGTCCCAGCACCGACGAGCAGGCCCTGATGCGGGTCGGCGAGGAGGGCGTGCTGGCGATGGTCTGCGATTCGACCAATGTGCTGGTGCCGGGCACTTCCGGATCCGAGGCCGATGTGCGAGACAACCTGGTCGAACTGGTCGGGACCATGGAAAACCGGGTCGCGGTGGCCAGTTTCGCTTCCAACGTGGCGCGCCTGGAAACCATCTGTCGTGCGGCGCAGGCCCATGGCCGCCGCGTTGCCCTGGTCGGCCGCTCGATGAGGAATATCGTCGCCGCGGCGCAGGAGACCGGCTACCTGATGGACCTGCCGCCCTTCATTCCGGATACCGAAGTCGGCTATCTGCCGCGCAACGAGGTTCTGTTGCTCTGCACCGGCAGCCAGGGGGAGCCGCGCTCCGCCCTGTCGCGCATCGCCAATGACGACCATCCGGAAGTCTCGCTGGAACCCGGCGATACGGTGATTTTCTCCAGCCGCGAGATTCCCGGCAACGAGCGCGCCATCGGCCGGCTGCACAACAAGCTGGCCTCCATGGGCATCGATATCGTCACCGCGCGCGACGAGCATATCCATGTGTCCGGCCACCCGGCCAAGGACGAACTGATCCAGATGTATCAATGGACGCGCCCGAAGATCGCCGTGCCGGTCCATGGCGAGGCGCGCCATCTTATCGCCCATGCGGAACTGGCCCGCGAATGCCAGGTGCCGGAGCCGGTCGGCGCGCGCAACGGCTATGTCGTGCGCCTGGCGCCGGGCCGGGCCACGGTGGTGGACGAGGTGCCGCATGGCCGCATCGCGGTCGACGGTAACCGGCTGATTCCCATGGAAAGCGCCGCCCTGCGGGACCGCCGCCGGCTCGCCTGGAACGGCTCCGCCGTGGTGACCGTGGTGGTGGACGGAAACGGGCGCGTCAAGGGCATGCCGATGGTCGCCGTAAATGGCGTGTTTGACCAGGATGTCGAACCGGAAATCGCCCATGAGGTCGAGGATGCCGTCATGGCGGCAGTGGAGGATCTGCCGAAAGCCCGCGCGCGCGACGATGAACAGGTGAGGGAGGCCGCGCGCCTTGCCGTGCGGCGGTCGATCCGTGCGCTCTGCGGCAAGCGCCCGCAGATCGATGTCCATCTGGTGAGGGTCTAGGGAATTCGACGGTCAGGCAGCGCAGCCGCTCATTGCCATTTCTGCAATTGCCATCGCCTTGTCCCAGGCGATGCCTTCGCGGAAATCGGCGGCCAGCGGATGGTCGGGCGATGCGGGCTCGATTACCGGCCGTTCTCCATCGGGTTGCGGCACGGCAATGCAGGCCACATCCAGGGTGTTAGGGTAGCCGGGGAGAAGGTTGCCGATCTTGCCTGAATAGCGGGTTTCGTAATTATCGTCATCGAAATGCGCCCGATAATCGTCGAAACAGCGATCGTCGACAGACAGCCATATTCCCCAGAGGAAACCGTCCGCCAGTCCGTGCACCGGTATCTCCAGCGAGCATCGGATGAATTTTTGCCGGCCCGCGACAACGCAGAAATCCGAATCCAGCCAGGTCGCGCCACAGCGCCTGTGCTCCGGAAGGGTATAATATCTGTGGGGTGAGTCGAAGGCGATGCCCGGGGCGCCGAGATTATGCCAACCCTGCCGCCACACGCAGATTTGTGACAATATCTGTTCCATGGCGGGTATTATATGGATACGAACGTTAATATTTCCTTGCCGAAATACTTTAACGGGATGGAGAAAGAGGCAGAATGGAAGACAGTTTGAAAGCCGGTCTGGATTTTGAATTCCGTTTCAGGATTCCCGAGACCAAGACGGTGCCCCACCTGTATCCCGAGGCGCCGGAATTCGAGGCAATGCCATCCGTTCTGGCGACCGGATACATGGTCGGTCTCTTTGAATGGGCCTGTATCCACGCGATCAATCCGCATCTGGACTGGCCGCGCGAACAGAGCCTCGGCACCCATGTGAATTTCAGCCATCTTGCCGCCACTCCGCCGGGCCTGACGGTGACCGTGCGCGGGACGCTGGACAAGGTGGAAGGGCGCAAATTGTCGTTCTCGCTGGTCGGCGACGACGGTGTGGACAGGATCTCGGCGGGAACCCATGAAAGGGTGGTTATCGACGTGGACCGGTTCAACAGCAGGATTGCCGGAAAGGCGGGGGCAGGAGAATGACCGCCCTGCGGGGCCATCGTTCCTCGCCGCCGGCATGATTGGCGCAATTGGGAGGTTGCAACAGGGTGGGCTGATCCCCTATTGATGCGCCGTCACTTGCAACGGAATCCAGCAGCATGATCGGACGCCTGAACCACATCGCCATCGCCGTGCCGGACCTTGACGACGCGACGGCCACCTATCGCGACACGCTTGGCGCGGCGGTGTCGCAGCCTCTGGACCAGCCGGATCACGGGGTGACGGTCGTCTTCGTCGAACTGCCGAACACCAAGATCGAACTGCTGTATCCGCTGGGCGAGAATTCGCCGATCGCCAATTTCCTGGAACGCAACCCCTCCGGCGGCATCCATCATGTCTGCTACGAGGTCGAGGATATCCTCGCCGCGCGCGACCGGTTGAAGGACCAAGGCGCGCGTGTGCTGGGCGATGGCGAGCCCAGGATCGGCGCCCATGGGAAGCCGGTTCTATTCCTGCATCCCAAGGACTTCACGGGAACTCTTGTGGAACTGGAGCAGGCCTGATCATGGATCTCGTCGGTGGTGTCGTCGCCTATCTGGTGATCTGGGTCGTCGTGCTGTTCATGGTGCTGCCCTTCGGCGTGCGCCAGCCGGAAGAGACCGAATCCGGCCACATGCCCGGCGCGCCGGAAAACCCGCGCATCGGCCTGAAATTCCTGGTGACCACGGGGATTGCCGCGGTGATCTGGGCGGGGCTGTACTTCGCCATCGATTACGGCCTCATCGGCCTGCCGGGGACGCTTTAGTTTCTTTTCCGTCACGGGCACCGTGCGACCTCATACTTCGAGACGCTCTTATTAGGGCTCCTCAGCATGAGGGCACAAAGATTATCTATGCCCTCATGCTGAGGAGC
>JBFFGY010000181.1:0-5819 GCA_041557215.1 Alphaproteobacteria bacterium | reverse complement strand
GTGTCCCTCGGCGCCGGTGGACTGGTGCCGCAACATCCTGCCGGGCGGCAAGGCGCGCGGACTGGTGGTGAATTCAGGCAACGCCAACGCCTTTACCGGCAAGAAGGGCGACCGGACCGTCGAGTTGACGGCGAAGGCAGCGGCGGAAATCCTGGACGCCAAGCAGAAGGAAATCTTTATCGCCTCCACCGGCGTGATCGGCAATGTCCTGCCGGAGGATGCGATCCCACAGCGGCTGCCGGCGCTGGCCGGCTCCCTGTCAGCGGAATCATGGTATGACGCCGCGCGTGCGATCATGACCACCGACACCTTCCCCAAGGCGGCCTGCCGCAAGGCCAGGATCGGCGATGCGGAAGTGACCATCGCCGGCATCGCCAAGGGCTCGGGCATGATCGCGCCCGACATGGCGACCATGCTGTCTTTCGTCTTCACCGATGCGAAAATTCCCGCCGACGTGCTGCAGGCGGTGCTGAAACGCGGCGCCGACCGGTCTTTCAACGCCATCACGGTCGACAGCGATACATCCACCAGCGATACGCTGATGCTGTTCGCCACCGGCCAGGCGAAACATCCCGAGGTAACGGCTGCGGGCGAGCCCGCCCTGCGCGATTTCCGCCGCGCCGTGGAAGAAGTGCTGGCCGACCTGGCGACCCAGGTGGTCAAGGACGGCGAAGGCGCGTCCAAATTCATCACCATCGACGTTACCGGCGCTGCCTCTGCCCGCGCGGCCCGGCGCATCGGGCTTTCCATCGCCAACTCGCCGCTGGTCAAGACCGCCATCGCCGGCGAGGATGCCAACTGGGGCCGCGTCGTGATGGCCGTGGGCAAGGCCGGCGAGAAAGCGGACCGCGACCTGCTATCGGTTGCCATGGGCGGCGTGCAGATCACGAAGAACGGCCAGTTGCTGCCGGATTACGACGAGGCCCCGGTGGCCGAGCATCTGAAGGGCCGCGAAGTGAATATCGCCGTCGATATCGGCATCGGCCGAGGACGTGCCCGCGTTTGGACCTGCGACCTGACCCATGACTATATTGCCATCAACGCGGATTACCGCAGCTAGGAACGGCAATGTCTGAGCGGCCGGCGACCTCCGCCGCGCCGCCGGGCAGCCCGATGGCGCAGCTGCCGCTTGAGACGGCGCGACTGTTGCTGTGCCCCTATTCGCACGATGACTCCCCCGCGATCGTGCGAATGCTGAACGACTCCGAAATGGCGCGTTTCCTTATGGTAACCCCCTATCCCTTCGTCGAATTCGATGCGCGAACACTCGTCAAGGCAGCCTGGCGGCGGATGACCGGCGGGCGTGGCTTCGACCTGCTGGTTACAACGAAAGCGCAGGCCGGCCAGGTGGTGGGCAGCGTCGGCGTCGGGCTGCATGACGAAGGGAAGCGGGCGGAACTGGGATTCTGGATCGGGCGCGACCATTGGGGCCAGGGATATGCCACCGAGGCGGCGAACCAGATGATGGACTTCGCCTCGGGCGCGCTGCAAGTGCCCCGCTTCACCGGCACCGTCGCCACCGACAATGCGGCGTCCCTCGCGGTTCTGGCCAAGCTGGGCTTTACCGAGACCGGACGTGACGAAAGGAAGGTTCCCTCGACCGGCGAAATGCGCGAGGTGATCCTGTTCGAGCGCAAGGTGGAAAACGGATGAGCGGGACCGGGAACCCGATCCTCCTGGTCGCGGCCGTGGCGCTGCTGGACCAGGATAACCGGGTGCTGCTGAGCCGCCGGCCCGAGGGCAAGCATATGGCGGGCCTGTGGGAATTCCCCGGTGGGAAGGTACATGAAGGCGAAACGCCGGAGGCCGCCCTGATCCGCGAGATGAAGGAGGAACTGGGCATCGACACGGCGGAAAGCTGCCTCGCTCCGCTGACCTTCGCCAGCCATCCTTATGAGGATTTCCACCTTCTGATGCCGCTTTATGTTTGCCGGAAATGGAAGGGCATCGTCACCTCTTTGGAAGGTCAGGAACTGAAATGGGTCCGCAAGCAGGCCCTGACCGACTATCCCATGCCCCCCGCGGACGGGCCACTGATCCCGATATTGCGGGACTGGCTTTAGGGTTGCGTGATCGACTGTTCAGAGCCCCGCAGGCGCCGGTAACAGAACGACAGCATGACCGCGCCAAGCGCGACCATCACCCACAGGGCGACCGCTTCGAAAATGGGCATCGCATAAGTCCAAGATACCGGCCGCAACTCGTGCGCAATCGTATTCCCGGCTGCATTCTCTATAAATTCCAGATCCGTAAGAACCTGGTCCACGACCATGATGCCGAGAAACGCAAGATAGGCGGGCATCACGGACAGTACCGCGCCCCCGATCAAGCGCCAGTTGTTGCCGCGCCCCGCCCGCAAACCGGCACGAATGGATCGGCCCACATCGAGGGCCGCCGGGGGAAGCCCCAGCGCGAGTCGCAAGGTCAGCCACATTACGGCGAGCTTTCCCGACCAGATCAGCAGGATCCATATTATCTGCGCAAATCTTCCGCCGACCTCGCTAGCGACACCCGCAAATCCGGGAGCGCCCGGCATGTTCCGCAGAAACAAAAGCAATGAAGCTGCCTCGTAAACCAAGCCCGGCATTGAAACGACCAGCAAAATCACTAGGAAACGAGCCTCGCGCATGCCGATCCTGAAAGGCCACAACGCATGCGGCCCCCGATCGTCCAGCAACGTCAGACGATGCACGGCGACCAGACCGAACATGGCAGCAAGTGCAAAGATCAGATTCCACTGCAGCACCTGCAACATAAACGCCATCCAAGGCATCGGTTTCGTGCTTTCCGGAAGGACGAACGGTTCGACCGACAAATCGAGTTCCGTCGGCCATGTCAGGAAAATCGTTACGACGATAAACGGGACGCCCATCACCATCAGCCGCCACCAGTGCCGGGCTGCGAACCGGCAAGTATCAACGACGGTTCGCCACACCGGCAATCGGAAGACAGAGTTCATAATTTGACCCCGCCTACCACTCGCCGCTCATCGGGCGGGTAGTGCTGGCGAGGTAGAACTGTGCGAAGACGGCCGCGCTCAGCAATTCGTTTATTGTCCGAAACAAAGCCATCAGCGCCGCATCGAGGAGCAGCGCGGCCGCCGTGGGGTCGTCCGATTTCAACGGTTCTCGCAGCAGGTCGATCGGGATCTGGATGGAGAGCCAGCAAAGTATCACGGCGAAACCGATCCGCCAGCCGTAACTGCCCGTGGCGGACCAGGCTCTGCTGTAACTGTGGTCCGTTTGGGCAGCCGCCGCCGGCAGGGTCAATCCCATCCGGCCATATATCAGATATGAGCCCAGGATGAAGATTACCCAGAACAGGATGAAAATGCCGGCCGTATCGCCCGGCTGGGCGGCTGGAGCGGTCCCGGCCTGGATCGACATCAGCATGACCGGCACCATTGCGGCGAAGAACATCACGTCGAGGCCAACCCAGCGCAAGGTCAAGGCCACCGACCACCAGGCCGCCGGGCGCGCCGCCATCGCCGGGTCGCGGGCGGCAAGCAACAGCCGGAACCAAGGCATCAGCAACATTCCTGCCGGCACCGCCATCAGGATCGTGAACAGGAAGGTCCAGCCCATGACGGCCATTCCCTCCTCTGGCATAACGGCATTCTCCAGGCGTTCCAGACTCATGAAAATAACGAAGGGGACCAGGCTGATCCGGACCAGTTCGCGGGCGTTGCCGAGGACCAGCCGCCAGCTTTCGAGCACCGCGTCGATCAGGCCGGGGCCGGAATCGTTCATGCCTCTGCTTTCGCCGGCTTGCCGGCCGCTGTCGTCAGTCTTCCGCAGATTCCCGCCAGCGCGCCGCCGCAGAGCATGACATAGAGAGTCAAAAGAACGCCCATGGTGGCGGGCCGCGCCGATTGCGGCAGGGACGCCGGCAGAAAAGCCAGCGCAAGGGCCGCCGGCAAAACCGTCAGATAGAAAACCAGCAGCATGCGGATGCTGTGGCCGGCGCCAACCGCCCAGACCCGATTCGCGGTGCCGATCAGGGAAATCGGCGTTTTACCGGCGCCCGCAATGGCGGTCAGCATCAGAGTGACTCGGATCAGCAGCATACCGCCCGGGAAAACCAGCAGGGCCAGACCCGCCAGGCCGATCACGAGATTGCTGGCCGCGTCGACATCGTCCAATGCAATCACGCTTTCGACCAAGGTCGGCACAAGCAACGGCACGAACAATATGCCGACAAGCGGAAAATGCAGCAGCGTAATCAGTTCCGCGCGACCGCCGCGCAGGCCCGTGACGCCCTTGCGCGGGTGGCTTTCCGGAAGGGCATAGCGCTGCCAGGCGACCAGCGCCTGCACCAGCACGGCGAAATTCAGCACCGAGAAGACGACCTTCCAGAAGCCGGTCACCGGCACACCACCGGGGGAGGCCTGGGAAAACATCCCGACCGCCAGGATCAGCAGGACCGGGATCCAGGCCACCCGCAATGCGTAGTCCGGCCGGGCCGCGAATTGCCGCCAGGCGGACAGCACCGTTGGCCAGACGGGAAGTACCGAAGCCTCGCTCATCCCGCCACCGGCGCCATGTCGGGCTCGGCGATTTCCGCCGACCGGAATTGCAGGAGCGCATAACAGCGCGACAGGATCGTACCCAGAACAGCCATCAGAACCACCAGCCCGATGCTTGCCAGAAGAACCAGAGGGTAATGTAGCGCAGTTCCCGCGTTCTGGCTCGCCAAATAACCGGCTCCCAGGTTGAAAATTTCCATCGGCAGCATGACAAGGATGGTTGCGAAGACCATGCGCCAGCCATTTCCCGCGCTGGCCGCCCAGGATTGCCCCAGCCGGCCGCGCTTCCGCTCCGTCGCCGTTGCCGGCAGCACCAGCGACAGGCGCAGGGCCACATAGAAGGACGGCAGCAGGCCGATCATGACGGCAACAAACCCGAGAACGACAAAGGCTGGATCCTGGCCAACTGCCGTGGGATCGGCCGTCGCCATCTTTATCGTTCCTGTCCCGCCGGCGATCAGATAGCCGAAGATCAGTACGAACTCGGCGATCAAGAAGGCCGCGCCCCAGACGACGAGAAACAGCAGCGACAGCAAGAGCATCTGCAGGAAATAGAGGCTCTCCCGCCAGCCTGGTTTGCCGCGGGACTGCACCTCCACGGCCCCGGCGCCCTTGTAGTCGCGCATGACCAGCCGGTGCCAGGCGACTAGCACGATGACCGATATCGCCCCCTGGATCAGCCCGCCCAGCAGGCCGTTCAGGATCACCGGGCCGCTGTCGGCAAGGTCGGCATCCATCGACTCCATCGCATCGAAACTGCCGAAATAGAGGCCGGTCGCGAAAACCAGCAGCAGCGGCAGCCACCCTACTCGCACAAGGTCGCCATGGTGCCGCCACACGAAGCCATAGCTGTATGTGACACTTCGCCAGACCGGTAGTTTCGCTGCGCTGTCCATCCGATTGCTCCGCTCGTTCCTTACGCTCCTGATCCGGGCGGGAATCTTGCGCCGGCGGGCGTTAATTTTCGTTAAACGGGCTGCCAGGCAGTTTCCCTGCGCCAAGGGCGTCGGCCAGACTGGCCTTCGCGCTTCCAGGTTTCAAAGGCTGCTGCTGGGACGAGTCGGGCGCCCAGCCGGTCAGGTAGACGATCTGGAAACTTGCCGGGATGCGCCCATCCGGCCCCTCGTGCCGTTCCCGATAGATTTCGGCGGCGCGCAGTAGCACGTCATGGCGCGTGAAATGGCGCGGCATCTCGGCCAGGGCATTGGCCTCCCCCATGCCGCGCAGATCGGCCATCAGCCGTAGCGCGTTTTCGTAGCGCACCGGGATCAGGTCGCCGTCTGCCACAGGCAGG
>JBFFGY010000180.1:0-5938 GCA_041557215.1 Alphaproteobacteria bacterium | reverse complement strand
GATTCCGGTTCGGTCCGGTTTGCCGGCGCGGATGTCACCCGGCTCGGCGCCGATGCCAGGGCGCGAACCGGGTTGGCCCGATCGTTCCAGATCACCAGCCTGTTCCGGGGCTTCACCGCCGAGGATAATGTCGCCATGGCGATCCAGGCGCATCAGGGGCACAGTTTCCGCTTCTGGCGCGATGCTAGACGCGACCAGGCTCTGCGGCAGCCCGCGCGCGCCGTGCTGGCGCGGGTCGGTCTGGAAGGCCGTGGCGACGTGCAGGCGGCTAATCTGGCCCATGGCGAGCAGCGGCAGCTGGAAATCGCCATGGCGCTGGCGACGGAGCCGAAACTGCTGCTGCTGGACGAACCGATGGCCGGCATGGGGCACGATGAATCGCGGCAGATGACGGACCTTCTGGCCGGTCTCAAAGGGCAGCTGGCCATCCTGCTGGTCGAACATGACATGGATGTCGTGTTTTCGCTGGCCGACCGTATTACGGTGCTGGTTTACGGAAGGGCCATTGCCAGCGGCGCTCCGGACGAAATCCGCGCCAGCGCCGAGGTGCGCGAGGCCTATCTGGGGGCGGAAGTTTGATGCTGGTGGTTCGAGACATTGAAACCTTCTACGGCGCCAGTCAGGTGCTGTTCGGCGTTTCAATGGATATTGCCGCCGGCGAAGTGGTGACCCTGATGGGGCGCAACGGCATGGGAAAGACGACGACGGTGCGCTCCGTGATGGGGCTGACGCCGCCGCGTCGCGGGGCCGTGTCGTTCGACGGTATCGATATGGCCGGGCGGCCGCCGTACAGGATCGCGCGGGCCGGGATCGGCCTGGTGCCGGAAGGCCGCCAGATATTCCCAAACCTGACGGTTCGCGAGAATATGGTGGCGACTGCCTCCGGACCAGGGCTGTGGGACTATGCGGCGGTCTGCGAGCTATTTCCGCGTCTGGCCGAACGCGCCGCGAATATGGGCAACACACTGTCGGGTGGCGAGCAACAGATGCTGGCTATCGCGCGCGCATTGATGACCAATCCCAAATTGCTGATCCTGGACGAGGCGACGGAGGGATTGGCGCCGCTGATCCGGCAAGAAATCTGGGCGGTGCTGTACCGGCTCAAGCAGACCGGGCAGGCGATCCTGGTGATCGACAAGGACATCCCCGCGCTGGTGCGGATCGCCGACCGGCATTACATTCTGGAAAAGGGACGGGTTGTCTGGTCGGGCGATTCCGGAAGCCTGGCCGCCGATCCGGACCTCGCACACCGATATCTGGGAGTTTAGGTCATGATCGACCCAAAAATGGAAGGGTACTACAACAACCGGGCGAATGTTCCCGAACATCCCGAACTGCTGGCCCAATATGCTGAAAAATGCGCAGCTTGGGAGGCGGATGCGAAGTCGGTCCGGTGGGATCTGGCCTATGGCGACAGCCCGGCGGAGACGCTGGACCTGTTCATGGCGGACAGCGATGACGCGCCGGTCCATCTGTATATCCATGGCGGATACTGGCAGGCCAATTCCAAGCGGTCATCAAATTTCGTCGCACGGGCCCTGGTCGATGCCGGCGTCCATGTCGCGGTGGCGGATTACGCCCTCTGCCCCGAGGTGACGATCGACGAGATCGGCCGGCAATGCCGCGCGGCCCTGGCCTGGCTCTGGCGCGAGGCGGAACGGCTGGGCGGCAATCCCGACCGCATCACCGTTTCCGGCCATTCCTGCGGCGGCCATTTGGTGGGCATGGTCATGGCCACGGACTGGCCGCAGTTCGGCGCGGACCTGCCCAAGGATCTGGTCAAGGGCGGGGTATCGCTCAGCGGCCTGTTTGACCTGCGTCCACTGATCAATACCACGATCAACGAAAAGGTCGGCATGGACGAGGAAATTGCCCTGCGCAACAGCCCGCTTTTCATGGAGCCTGCCTGCGATGCGCCGCTGGCCCTGTTCTGGGGCGGGGACGAGACGGATGCCTTCCGCTGGCAGTCGGAGAGCATGGCGGAGGCCTGGGGCGCGAAGGGCGTCGAAACCGTCGCCGAGGCGATACCCGGCGTGAACCATTTCACGGTATTGACCGGTATGGACGATCCGGCGCATCCGGCGACCCGGGCGATCATCCGGCAATCGGGGTTGGGCTAAGCCCCGAAACAGGGGGCACGGCCATGGTATCCGCAGGGGAATTCGACTTCGTCATCATCGGCGCCGGCTCGGCCGGCTGCGCCATGGCGTACCGATTGTCCGAGGATGCCAGAAACTCCGTGCTGGTGCTGGAACATGGCGGCACCGACATGGGCCCGCTGATCCAGATGCCCGCAGCGCTGTCCTACCCGATGAACATGTCCACCTATGACTGGGGGTACCGGTCGGAGCCGGAGCCCCATCTTGGCGGGCGGCAGATCGTCTGCCCGCGGGGCAAGGTGGTTGGCGGCTCGTCCTCCATCAACGGAATGGTCTATGTGCGCGGCCATGCCTGCGATTACGACCACTGGGAGGATCAGGGCGCGGCCGGCTGGGGTTATCGCCATGTGCTGCCCTATTTCAAGCGGCTGGAGAACTCGCACGGTGGGCAGGATGGTTGGCGCGGCACTGACGGCCCGCTGCATGTGACCCGTGGCGTTCGCCGCAATCCTCTGTTCCATGCTTTCGTCGAGGCCGGCAGCCAGGCCGGCTACGAAGTGACGGCAGATTATAACGGTGAAAAGCAGGAAGGCTTCGGGCCGATGGAAATGACGGTCTGGAAAGGCCAGCGCTGGTCCGCCGCCAATGCCTATCTGAAACCCGCCCTGAAGCGCCCCAATGTCTCGCTGCAACGCGGGCTTGCCCGGCGGGTCGTCTTCGAGGGCAAGCGCGCCGTCGGCGTTGAGTTCGAGCGCGGCGGAAATGTGCAGACCGTAAGGGCGCGGCGCGAGGTGATTATTGCCGCTTCCTCGATCAATTCGCCGAAGCTGCTGAAGCTGTCGGGTATCGGCCCGGCGGCGGAGTTGCAGGAGCACGGTATCGCGGTGCTGGCTGACCGGCCCGGCGTCGGTGAAAATTTGCAGGACCATCTTGAGCTCTACCTGCAGATGGAATGCACCCAGCCGATCACGCTCTACAAGCATCTGAACCTTTTCTCCAAGGCGATGATCGGGGCGCAGTGGTTGTTCTTCCGCTCTGGTCATGGCGCCACCAACCATTTCGAAAGCGCCGCCTTTATCCGCTCGAACGCCGGGGTGAAATACCCGGACATCCAGTACCATTTCCTGCCTGTGGCGATCCGTTACGACGGCAAGGCACCGGCCAAGAGCCACGGCTTCCAGGCCCATGTCGGGCCGATGCGTTCGCCCTCGAGGGGCTGGGTGCGGCTGCGTTCCGCCGACCCGAAGCAGGCGCCCGTTATTCAGTTCAACTATATGTCGCAGGAGCAGGACTGGGCGGATTTCCGCAATTGCATCCGGCTGACCCGCGAGATTTTCGGGCAGGAGGCCTTCAAGCCCTTTGCCGGCCGCGAGATCGCACCGGGTGCGGATGTGGAAAGCGACGAAGCGTTGAACGAATTCATCCGCGGTGCCGTGGAAAGCGCCTACCACCCCTGCGGAACCTGCCGCATGGGCGCAGCCGACGACCCGATGGCGGTGGTCGATTCCGAATGCCGGGTGATCGGGGTGGAGGGGCTGCGTGTCGCCGACAGTTCGATCTTTCCGCGCATCACCAACGGCAATTTGAACGCGCCGTCGATCCTGGTCGGCGAAAAGGCCAGCGACCACATCCTCGGTCGCGACCCGCTGCCGCAATCGAACCAGGAACCCTGGATAAGCCCGCGCTGGGAAACTGCGCAGCGCTGACCCGGCTTGCCTGTTTCCTGCGAACGCGCTTTGCGGCGCCGGCACACCAGTTTGCCTAATTAACCGAACATTAAGCCTAAAGTGTTAGCAGGATCGTCGGGTATTTACGTCCACCGATCCTCGGCAACGGGTTTCCGGTGGAACTGGAGACCGGAAAAATATGCTGCGCAAGCTCAGAGCCTTCTTGTCCACGATACGATTCAGCCTGCTGGCCATGCTGGTCGTGTTGGCATGTATTGTCGGCTATTATACGATCGGGTTAATGGTCGATGCCATTGGGAAGCGGGACAATGCGCTACGCGCGGTCGCCGCAGGCAAGGTTTCGGAGCATGCCCTGAGGGCGGCTGCTGCACTGTCGTCGGAGCGGGAATTTACCGTACGGGCGCTGGGCATCGGCAGTTTTATCGGTGTAATCGATCCGGCGCTCGGCGTAGAGGCGCTGAAATACCGCGCAGAGGCCGAACAGTCGGTAACCGCCGCGACGGAAGCGGTCTTGTCTCTGACCAGGGGCGTGCCCGGGGAACATCTGGCGGCCCTGGAACGCAGTACTGCGAAAGTAAACGGCTTGCGCCGACGGGTCGACAAGGCCCTGCAGATGGGCGGCATGCTTGGCGATGAGGAATTGGCAGTACAGTGGTGGCCCGCCGTTGCGGAAATGCTTGAGGATTTGCGGCGGCTTCGAATCGTCTCCGCCTTCAGGCCGGATGACCGGCTCGATTTCCCGCCGCGCTTTGCATTGATACAGGAACTGGGCGGACTGCAGGAGGCCGTCTGGACTATTACCGAATTTACTGCGGAAGAACGCGAAATCATCGCGCGCGCGGTTTCCGAAGTGGAGCCGCTATCGGCGGTGGAAATCGCCCGGCTCGGCGAGGCACGCGGCCAGATCCAGGCGGCCTGGCGGCAGCTCGAAGCCAGCACCCTACGTGGATTTCTTGCCGCCGGCTTCACGGAAGCCGCAACGCGGGCGCAGTCCGAATACCGCCGCGAATATGTGGAACTGCGCGATGCCATGGTAAAAGCCGGCACCGGGGGAGCCAGCTATCCGGTGATGGAACAGGAATGGCGCGAGCGGTCGCGCAGGGCGGCCCAGTCCTTGCAGCGGCTTGGCGAACAGGCGGCAGAAGAGCTTCGTGTCATTGGCATGGAGGCAGCCGACCGTGGGGCACGCCACATCAATGTCGATATCGGCTTGTTCATCCTCGGCGGCAGTGTGCTGGCGGCCTGCCTAGTGATCGTGATATGGCGGGTCTCGCTGCCGCTTGGCCGCATGACGGTCGCCATGTCACGGCTGGCGCAGGGCAATATTGAAATTTCGATCCCCTGGGCGCATCGACGCGACGAAATCGGCGAAATGGGCCGGGCGCTGCGTATATTCCGGGAAAACGCCGTCGAGAAGGCGCAATTGCAGCTAGACCAGGAAGAGAAGGACGCCGCCGCGCGCTTGGAAAAGCGCCGTGCGATACAGGAACTGGCGGACCGTTTCGAAGGCCAGGTCAAAGGTATCGTAGAAGCTGTCACCGCGGATGCCACGCAGATGCACGAAGTGGCCACGCGCATGTCCGGCATGGCGGAGGAAAGCACCAAACAGTCTGCCGCGGTCGCCGCCGCGTCGCGCGAAGCCTCGGCAAATGTGGCTACGGTCGCGACTTCGGCAGAGCAGCTTTCCGCCTCAATTGCGGAAATCGGCCGCCAGGCCGAACAATCGGCGGATATCGCGGGCCGCGCGGTCGACCAGGCGAAACGCACCGACGAGACGGTGCGCGACCTGTCGGAGGCGGCCGGCCGAATCGGCGAGGTGGTGAATTTGATCAACGAGATTGCGGGTCAGACCAATCTACTGGCGCTCAACGCCACGATCGAGGCCGCGCGAGCCGGCGAGGCCGGCAAGGGTTTCGCCGTGGTCGCGAACGAGGTCAAGAACCTGGCCAATCAGACCGCGAAGGCGACCGAGGAAATCTCGTCGCAAATCGAGGCGATCCAGACCCGCACCCTGGGTGCAGTAGACGATATTCGCGGCATCCGCGACATCATTGGCGAGATCAACGATATCTCCATGACTATCGCCACGGCGGTGGAACAGCAGGGGGCATCGACGCGCGATATCGCCCGCAATGTCCAGGAGGCGGCCCG
>JBFFGY010000179.1:0-5945 GCA_041557215.1 Alphaproteobacteria bacterium | reverse complement strand
GCCCGCATCGAATTGCTGGACGAATTGCAGATGAAGGCCTACATCGCCTATTCGAAACTGGAAGGCTACGAGGAGAAGCCGACGCTGTTCTTCGAATTCCACGGCAGCGAAAGCTACACGAAGGAACAGGCGGAGACCGTCGGCGAAATCGCCGCGGAAAATGGGGGCAGCGCCTTCAAATGGGCCAGCCGTCCGGAGGACCGCAATGCGCTGTGGCAGGCCCGGCACGATTCCTATTACGCCGCTCTGGGACTGGCGCCGGGCCGCCGCGGCATCGCCACTGATGTTTGCGTGCCGATCTCGAAGCTGGAGGAATGCATCATGGCTACCCGCGCCGATATCGACGAAAGCGGGATGATCGCGCCGATCCTTGGCCATGTCGGTGACGGCAATTTCCATGTCCAGTTCATGATCGACCCGGACGATCAGGCGCAGATCGACGTGGCGGAAGAGATCAACGAGCGCATGGTCAACCGCGCAATAGCTCTGGGCGGCACCTGCACTGGCGAACATGGCGTCGGGGTCGGCAAGATGGCCTTCCTGGTCGCTGAACAGGGCGATGCGATCGGCGTGATGCGTACGATCAAGAAGGCGCTCGACCCCGACAACATCATGAATCCCGGCAAGATACTGCGGGTTTGAGGCGGATCATTTGCGGGTGATCCCGCGGCGGCTAGACTTGCCGCCATGGGAATCCCCGGCTCACAGCCCGACGCGCCGGTCCGCCCGGCGCCCTCGGAAGTCCTCGAGTACCACTGGCACGCGATGCCAGTGGACGAGGCCTTACGACGGCTCGGCGCCGGTGAGGGCGGCCTGGACGAGCAGGAGGTTCAGGCGAGACGGGATATTTTCGGCTTCAACAGCCTGCCGGCGGCGCAACGACCCCGCCTCGGCATCATCTATCTGCGGCAGTTCAAGAGCCCGCTGATCTATCTGTTGCTGGCCGCCGCGGCTGTATCCCTGGCCATCGGCGAATGGACCGACGCGGCCTTCATCTTCGTCGTGCTGCAGGTGAACGCCATCATCGGCACGGTCCAGGAATGGAAGGCGGCCAGCAGCGCCGCCGCGCTGGACACGCTGGTCCAGAAACTGGCCGTGGTCCGCCGCAACGGCCAGCGCCGGCAGATCGATGCGCGCGAACTGGTGCCCGGCGATTTTGTCGAGCTGGGCGCCGGCGCCCTGGTTCCGGCCGATATCAGGCTGGTGGGCCAACGGGATATGCAGGTGGACGAATCCCTGCTGACCGGCGAATCCCTGCCGGTTGAAAAAGATGCTACGGCCTCGGTTCCCAAGGGAGCCCCGCTCGGCGACCGCTTCACCCTGGTGCATGCCGGCACGGTGGTATTGGCGGGCCGGGGCGCGGGCGTGGTGACGCGTACCGGCCTGCATACCGAAATAGGGCGCATCGCCGAGGCGCTGGCCGTGGCCGAACAACCGCCGCCGCCCCTGCTGGAACGTCTGGACCGTTTTGCCCGGCGGGTCGGCTATGCCATGGTCGGCGTGATCCTGTTGCTGGGCGCGGTGCAGCTGATGCAGGGGCTGGACCTGGTGCAGGTTTTTTTCGTCGCCGTCGCGCTGGCGGTGGCGGCAATCCCTGAGGGCATGCCGGTGGCGATTACCGTGGCGCTGGCCATCGGCACCGGCCGCATGGCGCGGCGCAACGTCATCGTGCGCGCCCTGCCCGCGGTGGAGGGGCTGGGCGCCTGCACCATGATTGCCAGCGATAAGACCGGCACACTGACGGTCAACCAGTTGACCGCGCGATTGTTGTGGCTGCCGTCGCTGGGCGATATCGATGTCAGCGGAGAAGGCTACTGGCCGGTGGGCGACGTGACGCGCGCCGGCCTGGCCCTCGATGAGGCCGGCATGGGCGCGGCGCGGCAGCTGGCGGAAAGCGGCGCCCTCTGCAACGAGGCCAGCCTGCAAATGGGTGAGGATGGCGAGATGCGCCATTTCGGCGATACGGTGGATGTCGCTTTTCTGGCGCTGGCCGGCAAGTTAGGTATCGACCGGGCAAGGCTGGCTGAGCAATTTCCCGAAAGTTCCGTCATCCCTTATGAGCCGCGCCGCCGATACGCCGCCAGCATCCTGCGTGATGGAGAGGCCCTCGTGGCACATGTGAAGGGCGCGGCGGAAACCGTGCTGCCGATGTGCGGCGGCATCGACCGGCAGGCCGTGCTGGCGCAGGGCGAGCGACTGGCGGCGGCGGGATATCGCGCGCTGGCCGTTGCCCGCGGTACCGTCGATCTCCCGCCCAACGGGGAAGCCGCCGAGGCGCTGCATCATCTGGAATTCCTCGGGCTGGTGGGGCTGATCGACCCGCTGCGCCCGGAGGCGGCGGATGCAGTGGAGCGCTGCCATGAGGCCGGCGTCGGGGTGGTCATGGTGACGGGCGACCATCCTGCTACCGCCCTCGCCATCGCCCGCGACCTGGGCATAGCCGAGCGGGCGGAAGAGGTCGTGACCGGCGCCGAATTGCAGGAGCTGACGGCGGATCCCGCGGGGCTGCTGGAACTGGTAACCGGGGCTCGCGTCTTCGCCCGGGTGGAGCCGATCCAGAAACTGCTGCTGGTCCAGACGTTGCAGCGCGCGGGCCACTTCGTGGCGGTCACCGGCGATGGGGTCAACGACGCGCCGGCGCTGGGGGCGGCCAATATCGGCGTTTCCATGGGCAAGGACGGCACCGATGTGGCCCGCAATGCCTCCGACCTGATCCTGACCGATGACAATTTCGCCTCTATCGTCGGCGGCATCGAGGAAGGGCGTATCGCCTACGACAATGTGCGCAAGGTGATCTATCTGCTGGTCACGACGGGCGTCGGCGAACTGGTGCTGTTCGCGCTGGCCATTGCTTTCGGCCTGCCGCTGCCGCTTTTCGCCGTTCAGCTTCTGTGGCTCAACCTCGTGACCAACGGCATTCAGGATGTGGCGCTGGCATTCGAGAAGGGCGAGTCCGGCATATTGCGGCGCCGTCCCCGGCCGCCGGCGCAGCCACTGTTCGACCGCCGCATGGTGGAACAGGTGATGCTGATGGGCTGCTGGATGGGGGCGGCCTCTTTCGCCCTGTTCTGGTATCTGCTGGAAAACGGCGTGCCCGAGGCGGAGGCGCGCAATCTCGTGCTGCTGCTGATGGTGCTGTTCGAAAACATGCAGGCCCTGAACGCCCGGTCCGAGCGCCGTTCGGTCTTCCGGATCCCGTTCGCCGCCAATCCGTTCCTGATCGTCGCGATAGTCGCGGCCCAAGCGATCCATATCGGCGCGATCTACATGCCGGGCCTGTCCGGAATCCTCGACTTGCAGCCGATCGCCATGGAAAGCTGGCTTCCCGTGGCGGCGGTGGCACTGACCCTCATTGCTGTCGCGGAAGTCTACAAGTTCGTTCGGCCCGCCACCGATGAGACCGAGTCATCACTGTCGATCAAATCGCGATAGGCGTGCCAGGAGGCATGGCCGACCAGCGGCAGGGTGAAGGCCAGGCCGACGAACAGGGTGGCAATTCCGAAGGCGGTGAAGCCGGCTATCAGGGCGGCCCAAAGCGCCATGGCCTGCGGGTTCCGGTTGACCGCCCGGAAGGAGGTCGCCACCGCGACCGGCACGCCGACATCGCGGTCCAGCAGCATCGGCAGGGAAATGGCGCTGATCGCGAATACGGCGGCGGCCAGCATCGCCCCAACCACCGTTCCGGTCACCACGAAAGGCAGGCTTTCCGGTGCGAAGAATACCGATTCAATGAAGGTGTCGTGGGGAACGGCCATCTCGCCGAAGAACAGTGCGAAGATCAGCATGGCGACGCGGATCCAGGCCAGCAGGAACAGCATCAATACCAGCCCCATCGCGGAAACCGTGCCGGCATGGGACAGGAAAGATTTCAGGGCTCCGCCGCATGTTACCGTCTCTCCGGCCTCCAGTCTGCGGCTGGTATCATACAGGCCGACGGCGGCAACCGGCCCAATCAGCGTGAAGCCGGCGGCAATGGGCAGTACCAGATAGAACATGTCCAGCGCGTAAAGGCCGTACATCACGATGTAACCGGCAAGGCTGAACATGAAGCCGTAGCACAGGCTGACCGCCGGCGCCCGCGTGAAGTCCCGCCAGCCCGCTGCCAGCCAGAACCATGGGCGGTCCAACTCCACCATCCTGACTTCTGGCCCAATCATGATATCCGCCTGTCCGTCTTCATGCGTCCCAATCATGTCATTTCCCTCCCTCTATTGCCCCGCCTGCAAGGCACGGCAAAGTTCCCGTTTATGTTTTTTTGCGATCAGGCCGGTTCCGGCCCGTCGTCTTCCAGGCGTGCGCCGTCAATTTTCCGGTCATTCCGGTCTTGTTCGTCGGCATCAGCCCGCTTTTCCGCCTTGCTGCGTCCGAATCGCACGCGGTTTTCCTCCGCGGTCGTTTGGGCGCGTTCCTTTTTGCGGGCCTTGCGATACCGGTTCAGATTGACGATTTCCGCCATTTCTTGATTCCCCCTGTGCGCCCAGAATGCCATATTTGATGGCGAAGCGGCAATGTCATAGCTTAAGCCGCGCGGCATAATCCGCAAGGGTGAATGAAAGCAGCCGATGCGGTTGCCGGGAGCGGTCGCTTGAAACAGTTTTTCGCAGTCCTGCTGATATTCTGCCTCATGGTCGTGGTGGGGTTGCTGGTCCTGCCGTCCTTCATCGACTGGAACCAGTACCGCGAGGATCTGGCGGCCCTGCTGAGCCGGGCCGCCGGCCAGCAGGTCGCGATCGATGGCGACCTCGAAATGGCGTTGTTGCCCTCCCCCCGGATCAATGCGCGCGATGTCCGGATCGCCAATGTGAAGGGTGCGTCCGAGGCCGATCTGGCGCGGGTGGGGGAGGTGCGGATGCAGATTGCTGTCGGCCCGCTGTTTTCGGGGCGGGTTTCGGTCAGTTCCCTGCTGCTGGTGAATCCGGTGGTCAATCTGGAAAGCCTTCCCGACGGGCGTGGCAATTGGGAGGTCGCAGCGGAACTGAGCCGCAAGCCGGCCAGGCCGGGCACGTTGCCGCTGCTGCCGGTCCAGTTTTCCTTCGACAAGGTCTCTGTGGCCGACGGTGTGCTGGCCTGGCGGCGCGCCGATGGCGCGATGCAGCGGCTGGACAACCTGAATGCCCAGGTCGCGATGGTCGACCTTGCCGGGCCGGCAAAACTGGAAGCCAGCGCCAGCTATCGGGACAGGCCCTTGAATATCAGCCTTTCGCTGGGCAAGCACACACCGGGCCAGCCATTACAGCTTGGCGCCCGCCTGTCGCTCGCCGACGCCGGCGGTGACATTTCCTTCAACGGTTCCCTAGACCCGGACAGCATGACGGCCGAGGGCAAGGCGGAAATCGCCGCGACCGATGCCGCCGCGTTTGCCACCGCCCTGGCTGGCGAACAATTTGCCGGCCTGCCGCGATGGCCGCTTGATCTGAAATCGCCGGTCCGGATTGCGGCAGACAAGATCGCGGCGGGTGAGATTTCCTTGCGGCTGGGGGAGGCGGAAGCCATGGGGCAAGCCGAGCTCACCCTGGGTAAACAACCGCGGCTACAGCTACGGCTGGATTTCGCATCGCTGGACGTTGACCGGATTCAGGCCAATAGTGCCGAGGAAGCTGCGCCGCCGGCCGGTGAGGATGCGGCTGGTAAGGAAGCGGCGATGAAGCTTCCGGCAGGCTTCGACGCCGAACTGCAACTGGGGGCGAAGATCCTGCGCTGGAAGGGCGGCATTGTCCGGGATGCCGAGTTGACGGCGAAACTGGAAGGTGGCGTGCTGACCCTGGATCATGCCGGCGCGCAGATTCCGGGCGGGACCAGCATGACCCTGTCGGGCAAGGCGGCCAACGAGGGCGATGCGGTGCGTTTTGACGGCGACCTGGCGGCGATCTCCGACAATCTGCGGGCGGCTCTGGTATGGGCGGGGGTGGGCGAAGAGGCCCTGCCGGCCGACCGGTTGCGCGCCT
>JBFFGY010000178.1:0-5990 GCA_041557215.1 Alphaproteobacteria bacterium | reverse complement strand
CCGGGCGGCCGGCGTGCCGGATACGGCCGAGGGGCGCTTCGCCATGGTGGCGCTGCACGGCTTCCTGGCGATGGACCGGCTGGGAAGCGATAGCGAGGCCGAGGCGTTCTCGCAGGCGCTGTTCGACATGATGTTCGGCGATATGGACCGGAACCTGCGCGAGATGGGCGTTGGCGACCTGAGCATCGGCAAGAAGGTCACCGGCCTGGCGCAGTATTTCTATGCCATGGCCGCCGCCTGCCGGGAGGGCCTGAAGGAGGGCGGCGCGGTGCTGGAGGATGCCTTGCGACAGTATGTCTGGCGCGGGGAGGAAATCGATGAGAATGCATGCCGCTCGCTGGCGGATTATATGCTGCGTAGTGAGGCCACCCTGGCCGGACAGGATGTGGCGACGATCATGCGGGGCGAAATCGCCTTCGCGGCGGCGCCCGGAGAGGATTGAGAGATGAATCAGGAAGAGAGCCTGGAGTTCAGCCGGCCGGCGGTTGTCGCGGGAATGGAGCCGGGTGACGAGATCAGCCGGTCGCTGGAAGCGGACGCGGCGGAATGCGCCGCGCTGGCGGAGCGCATGGGGCTGATCGCCGTCGATTCGCTGTCGGCGGCGGTGACGGTGCGCCGGCTTGCGGGCGGGGCGCTCTATCGCGTGCAGGGCCGCATTTCGGCCGATGTCGTGCAGGCCTGCGTGGTGACGATTGAACCGGTGCCGGGGCATGTCGAGGAGGATTTCGACGAGCTCTATGCGGCGGAAGGCTATGAACTGCCCGAAGACGACAAGGAGGCGGAACTGCCCGAGATATTCGACGGGCAGGAGATCGACCTTTGCGAACTGGTGGCGCAGATCCTGCTGATATCGCTGGACCCTTATCCGCGGGCGCCGGGCGCCGAACTGGCGCTGAAAAATGCCGCGGACGAGGATGTGTCGGATCGCCGCAGGCCGTTCGAAGGGCTTGCCGAAATGCTGAAAGAACGCAAATAAGGCCTGCTTATGCCTGAATTTGCGGAAATCCCGCTGTTCGGTTAATTTCGACAGCTCGGGTCGATGGCGCTTGCCGACCGGTCCGAATTTGTTTATGTAACCGGCAAATTATCCCTCGCCATTATTGGCAACAACGATTTAAGGTGTGGTCCATGGCCGTTCCGAAGAGAAAAGTTACGCCCTCCCGGCGGAATATGCGTCGCGCACATGACGCGATCAAAAGCGACTCCCACAACGAATGTCCCAGTTGTGGCGAGCTGAAGCGCCCGCATCACGTGTGCGGCGCCTGCGGCCATTACGACGGTCGCGAAGTGGCTGAACCTCAGTCGGCCTGAGGCTTGACGGTTTCCGGTAAGGAATGGGCGTTATGACGGAACCTCTCGTCATAGCGCTCGATGCCATGGGCGGTGACGCCGCCCCCGACATGGTGGTCGGGGGCGCGGCTTTGGCCGTGCGTCAACTGCCCTATGTGCGTTTCCTGATGTACGGCGACTCGGCCCAGCTTGAGCCGCTGCTCGCCCGCCATCCGGTCCTGGCCGGCCATGTGGAAATCCGCCATACCGACCAGGTGGTCAAGAGCGACGACAAGGCGTCGACCGCGTTGCGCAACGCCCGCGAATCGAGCATGCGCAAGGCGATCGATGCGGTGAAGGAGGGCGAGGCCGCGGCCGCGGTGTCGGCCGGCAATACCGGCGCGCTGATGGCGATCGCGAAATTCGTTCTGCGCACGCTGAAGGGCATCGACCGCCCGGCCATCGTCTCGGCGATCCCGACGGCGAAGGGAAGCTGCTGTTTCCTGGATCTCGGCGCCAACGTGCAGTGCAGCGCCGATAACCTGGTCCAGTTCGCGGTGATGGGCGAGGTCTTCGCCAGGACCGTGCTGGGCGTCAAGAAGCCGACCATCGGCCTGATCAATATCGGCATCGAGGAAATCAAGGGCAACGAGGCGGTCAAGGAAGCGGCCGCCATCCTGCGCGAGAGCAGCCTGCCGATCGAATTCGTCGGCTTCATCGAAGGAAACGATGTCGCGGCCGGCAATGTCAATGTCGCGGTGACCGACGGTTTTACCGGCAATGTGGCGCTGAAATTCGCCGAGGGCACGGCCAAGCTGATCAGCGGCCTGGTGCGCGACTCCTTCCGGTCCAGCTGGCGCGCGCGCATGGGTTACCTGCTGGCGCGCCCGGCGCTGGGGCTGCTGCGGCAGCGCACCGATCCGCGGCGCTATAATGGCGCGATCATGTGCGGTCTGAACGGCATCGTGGTGAAAAGCCATGGCGGCACCGACGCGCTGGGCTTTTCCAACGCCATCGCGGTGGCGGTGGAGATGGCGACCCACGGATTCATCGACAAGATGCGCGAGGATTTCGAAAATCTGCGCGCCGAACACCCCATCAACGACCCCGAACCGGTGTCCTGAATGAAACGCTCCACGGTTGCCGGATGCGGGTCCTACCTGCCCGACCGCATCGTCACCAACGACGAGTTGGCGACTCGCATCGATACTTCGGATGAATGGATTTCCCAGCGCACGGGCATCCGCCAGCGCCATATCGCCGCCGACGGCCAACTGACCTCTGACCTGGCGATCGAGGCGTCGCGCCGCGCGCTGGAAAATGCCGGCCTTGAAGGCAGCGATATCGACGTCATCGTGATGGCGACGGCCACGCCGGACAATACCTTCCCGGCCACCGCGACCAAGGTGCAGGCGGCGTTGGGCATGACCAGGGGCGCGGCCTTCGATATCCAGGCGGTCTGCACCGGATTCGTTTATGCGCTGGCCATGGCGGACAACATGATCCGGCTGGGCCAGGCGCGCCGCGCGCTGGTGATCGGCGCGGAGGTCTTCAGCCGCATCCTCGACTGGGAAGACCGCACCACCTGCGTTCTGTTCGGCGACGGCGCCGGCGCGATGGTGCTGGAAGCAGCCGATGATGGCGAGCGCGGCGTGCTGTCGACGCATCTGTTCTCCGACGGGCGCAACTACAACAGCCTGTTCGTCGATGGCGGGCCGGGCAGCACGGGCACGGCGGGCTATCTGCGCATGGCGGGCAAGGAAGTCTACCGCTATGCCGTGACGCGCATGGCCGATTCGGTCGAGCAGGCGTTACAGGCCAACGGCTTCGGCCATGGGGACCTGGACTGGCTGGTGCCGCACCAGGCGAACCTGCGGATCATCGAGACCACCGGCAAGAAACTGGATATGCCGATGGAGAAGGTCATCGTCACCGTCGACCGGCAGGCCAATACCTCAGCCGCGACAATTCCGCTGGCGCTGGCCGAGGCAACCGCCGACGGGCGCATCGTGAAGGGCCAGCTGGTTGCGTTGACCGCCATGGGCGGCGGTTTCACCTGGGGTTCGGCGCTGATCCGCTGGTAGCGGCAAGCGGCGCGAAAGCGCGGCATAGCAATTGACGGGGCTGTCATCGCACAGTACCTTAGGGTGTAAAGATAAAATTCGGGGGGCTTTTGATATGGATAGCAAGACTGTCACCCGGGCTCAGCTTGGTGAGGCCGTCTACCAGGAAGTCGGGCTTTCGCGGCATGAATCCTCGGAAATGGTGGAATCGATCCTGGCGGAAATCTCCGGGGCGCTGCAGCGCGGCGAGACGGTGAAGATCTCTTCCTTTGGCAGTTTTTCCGTGCGCAGCAAGGGGCAGCGCATCGGCCGCAATCCCAAGACCGGGCAGGAGGTGCCGATCCTGCCGCGCACCGTGCTGGTCTTCCGGCCCAGCCATGTCCTGAAACAGAGGATCAACTCGGACGCCTGAGAGGGCGCCTGACCCGTACCCATGATCGAAGGCGACAGTAGCGGAAAATCGCCGGAGGCCTATCGCACCATCGGCGAAGTGGCGGAAATGCTGGGCGTGGCGCAGCATGTGCTGCGCTTCTGGGAAAGCCGCTTCGCGCAGATCAAGCCGGTCAAACGGGCCGGCAACCGCCGCTATTACCGCCCCGACGACATCGCGCTGATCCGGCGGATCCGCGAATTGCTGCATGACGAGGGATATTCCATCCGTGGCGTCCAGAAGCTGTTGAAGGCGGCCGGCGTCAAGGCGGTGGTGGCCGGCGAGGGGAAGGGCGCGGCCGTACAGGCGGCGACTGCCACGCCGGCGGCGCCCGCGCAAGCCGCGGCCCCGTCCGCGACCTCCCGGGGCGGAACCTCCGGGCCGGACCGCGCGGCGATGCGGGAACTGCTTGGGGAACTCAAGGAAATCCGCGATTTGCTGCGGTGAATTTTTCGCTCTCCGGGCGTTGCGCGCGCGGCCCGGGGGGAGTACATTGCGCGCCGTCGTGGAGGGGCCGGTCGCGCCCTTCGGAAACGGCCCTGTCGGAGCGTAGCGCAGCCTGGTAGCGCACTTGTCTGGGGGACAAGGGGTCGTGGGTTCGAATCCCGCCGCTCCGACCAATAAAATAAATGCATTAGCGCGGTCTTTCGGGGCCGCGTTTTTGTTTGGGGTAACAATGGGGGTAACAAACGGGCCTAATCTTGGGCTAATCTGTGCGCAAAATCCGAAAAGCATGCTTACCCACTGCCCGGGCAAAGGGGTGGGGGTGTCGCTCAATGAGCCTCATACAAAGTCAATATCGGTCTACACCATCCACCGAAAATTTCAGATTCCAGCATCCACCCTAAGCCGCCCAGCGACTCGCTGATGGGTCCTGGCGATTCTCGGTAGTCGGAGCCATCCGGACGCCCCAACGCGCACCAGTGAGTCTCCTACGGGCAAAGATGAAGTGAAAGCCGGTGAAGGCTCCCGTCAATGTCCGCTTTACGCCCGACCAGGCGGCTCACGTCGAGGTCCACACAGCGACCACATGCGTCGCAGAAGACACGCAGACCGTTCTCGTTGATGACCAGGTTGGCGAGGGTGCCTGGCATTTTGCCATTGTAAGCCGTTTCCAGCCGCCTACAGGGGCCTTAGCGTGTTCAGCCGAGCTTGGCCCAGAATCAAACAGAACCCCGCCCAGCAGGTTGTCTGGACGGGGAAGTCTCGGTTGTTAGCTGTTAAAGTATAAACAGAGGACGCACTGACTATACGCGCCCATGCAGCCCAACCTATGAGGCATATTGCCTCGCCCGGCATCCAGTACAGCCGCGACAATTTGGGCCAAGCGGCACTGGCGGTTCTTCAATACAATGCGCGGAAAAGCGCGGCGACAGTATGGTCACGTAGAGCTGCCCTGACGCACTCCAAACTTTCGGGCTGTCTCGCGATACCTGAAACGCGCCAACGCGCCCCCATGTGAGCCTGACGGCAATTTCAGGGAATCGGCCGGTCCAGCTGCCCGCGGACCGCGCCCCCAGGGAAGGTGGCATTGTGGACGTTCACGTAGAACTCCCAAGGGGTGCGGACGATTTCCATGATTAGCTCCCGACTGACGCCCTCCGCGCAGCCGCTCGAGAAACCGGAAGTCGGGGCTGCAAGCGCAACAACGACCGGGCCGTTGACCCCTGCCGGCGCACGGTGGATATGCGCCCCAGTCGCCGGGGCGATGTCCGACACGGAAAGCTGGTAGCAGACCTCGCGCAACCCCGGGTTCAGGGTGATGAAGGCTTCCCCGGTCCCGTCGGGGTCGCCCCCAGCAACCTCGTTAGCCCCCGAGAGCTCGGCTGCCAGGGGCGCGCCCTGCGCCATCGCGCCCGTGACCGGTAGGGCCACGAAGACCGCCGTTATCAGATAAGCCAGCATATTTCTCATCTCGGACTCCTCTTTTGCATTTGGTATAAGGTGATAATTACAGCAGGGAACGTAGGGCGGTCGGCGACCGAGGCAAGCGAGGCCAGCTTGGCGGCTTAGCGTAAGCGCTATTCAGGATATGATAGCAGGCGCGCGGCATTATTCACCGCGACAATTTGGGCCAAGCGGCACTGGCGGCAGGGAAAGCGATGACCTCACACCACGGCAAATATCACGACGCAAAAGCATGCCTAAGCATTCTTTCCCAGGCAGCCCCCCCCCGGGGGGGCGTTCAATGGGTCCCATAATTTCGTGAAACAGGTATACCTCGTCTG
>JBFFGY010000177.1:0-6059 GCA_041557215.1 Alphaproteobacteria bacterium | reverse complement strand
GGCGATCTTGGCCACCAGCCGCAGATGGCTGGTCACCATGCGCTGCGCCGCCTCGGAATCCTCATGCTCGGCCCAGCGTTTGGCAAGCATGTATTCCTCTTCCGGCTGCAGCATCGGAAATTTCCGGATGTCCTGCAAATAGCGCTGAAGATTGCCCTCCGGGCTTACGACGACACTCGGTACGGATGCCATGACGTGGCTGTCTCCTCGTTGTTCGGACCGCAGTCTTTCGACCCTGACCTTGGCGCTTCGGGCCCCGGCAGGGTTTCTTATATCATATATTCCTAATATAGGGTGGTAATGTTTTCGTGATCCTCCAACCCCTCCCGCGAACAAACGCGGTACACCCTATATAGGAATGCGCTATACGGTTTCCAAGATATCGCATAACTTTTTCATATCGCTGGGCAATTCGGTCTCAAAACTCAACCTCTCCCCCGTCACGGGATGATCGAAGGCCAGCAGCCTGGCATGCAGGGCCTGACGGGAAAAGCCGCGCATCGCCTCGATAGCATCATCCGGCAATCCCTTGGTCCGCGACCGCGTCGCGCGGCCATAAAGCTGATCCCCGACCAGGGAATGCCCGATATGGGTCATATGCACCCGGACCTGGTGGGTGCGGCCTGTTTCCAGCCGGCATTCCACGAGGCTGGCCCAGATCCCGTAGCGCTTCACCAGGCGGTAGTTCGTGGCGGCGGGCTTGCCACGCGTTTCCCCGACCAACGCCATTTTCTTCCGGTTGCGCGGATCTCGGCCGATATTGCCCTCGACCCGGCCCCCGGCCGGCGCCGGCACGCCCCAGACCACGGCCAGATAGGCGCGCTCCGCCGTCCGTTCCTCGAACTGGCGCGACAACGCATGATGGGCGCGATCCGTCTTGGCCGCCACCATGACGCCGCTGGTATCCTTGTCCAACCTATGCACAATGCCCGGGCGGCGGACGCCGCCGATTCCCGAAAGACTATCGCCGCAATGGGCGATCAACGCATTGACCAAGGTCAAATCCGGATTGCCGGGCGCGGGATGGACCACCAGGCCCGCCGGCTTGTCGATCACGATGAGTTCCGAATCCTCGTAAAGAATCGTGAGCGGGATCTCCTGGCCTTCCGGCTCGTAAGGCTCGGCTTCGGGTACCTGCGTCGTGAATGTCTGTCCATGTTTGACCCGGTATGACGGCTCGGCTATGGTCGCGCCGTCCGCGCTTACCCGGCCCTCCTCGATCAGCGCCTTCAGGCGGCTTCGGGAGAAGTCGGGATGGCGCGCGGCCAGGACGCGGTCGAGCCTCTGCCCGGCCTCGGCCTCTTCAATCCTGTGGGCCAATATTTGCGCTGGCGCCGTCATTGCGGGCCGATACTGGACGAATCCATGCAAGCACTCAAGGCTATCGTTATCTTTATGGGCGTGCTCATCGTAATCGGGATGGGCGTCGTCGCCTATGGCATAATGCTGAAATTCGACGAATGGCAGGCAAAGAAGGATGCCGCGCCCGAGCCGCCGGCCGTCACGGCACCCGCCATCACCATGCCGGTGGTGGCCGAAGTCTGGACCGGGGACCTGAAAGTGGCGATCCCGGCCGGCGCGCGCGTCGCCGAGACGGTGGTCGCGGAAGACCAGATGATTGTGCGCCTCTCCCTGGCCGACGGTAGCCAGCGTTACCTGGTCTTCGATCTCGGTACCGGCAAGCAGATCGGCGCCATCGAACTGCAGCCGCAGGGAGCCGCACAATGAACTTCGCCAGCGATAATACTGCCGGCTTCTCGCCCGAAATGATGGAGGCACTGGCTCGCGCCAACGGAGGCCGCGCCATGCCCTATGGCAATGACGAGATAACGGCCCGGGTAAAAACCCGCATCGCCGAGATCTTCGAAACGGAGGTTGAGGTCTTTCCCGTCGCCACCGGCACTGCCGCCAATGCCCTGTCGATCTCGCTGCTGGCGCCGGCCTGGGGCGCGGTCTGGTGCCACCCGGAAAGCCACGCCAACACCGACGAATGCGCCGCGCCCGAATTCTATACCGGCGGCGGCAAGCTGATCCCGGTGCCGGGCGAGCATGGCAAGATCTGGACGGACGGCCTGTCGGCGGCGCTGGAATATGCCGGCCATCGCGGCGTGCATGAGGCATTGCCTTCGGCGGTCACCATCAGCCAGGCCAGCGAGGCCGGGACGATATACACACCGGACGAGGTCGCGGCGATTTCGAAAATCTGCCGGGGCCGCGATCTGGGCCTGCATATGGACGGCGCGCGCTTCGCCAACGCACTGGTAGCCCTTGGCTGCAGCCCGGCGGAAATCACCTGGAAGGCCGGCGTCGACATCCTGTCCTTCGGCGCCACCAAGAACGGCGCGCTGGCGGCCGAGGCGGTGGTGATATTCACCGAGTCCTTGCGGGAACGGGCTGCCGAGATGGGCTTCCGGCGCAAGCGCGCGGCGCATCTGTTCTCCAAGATGCGCTTCCTGTCGGCGCAGCTGGAAGCTTACCTGGCCGACGATCTGTGGCTGCGTAACGCCCGCCACGCCAACGCCATGGCATCGCGCCTGGCCGAGGGGCTGGCCGCCATTCCGGGCGTGCATCTGACCCACCCGGTGGAGGCCAACGAACTGTTCCCCTCGATGCCGGCGCCGATACGCGAGGGATTGCGCAAGGACGGTTTCGAATTCTACGACTGGCCTGATGCCGGCCCGGACGGGGTGCGCCTGATCTGCGCCTTCGAATCCCGCGAGGAGGATGTGGAAGCCTTCCTGAAATCCGCCCGCTTTCATTCGGATGCAGCGGCCTGAGGCTATTGCGGCAGGTAGCTGTCCTTCCAGCGCAGCGTCACGTTGAAGGATATCGAGATGCGCGGCTGCTCCGACAGGTTCGGATGCACCAGGTGATGCAGGAAGGCCGGCCATAGCAGGATATCCCCTGGCTTCGACAGGATACGGAATTCCGGGTCGACCTGCGGGTCGTTGCGGATCGCCAGCATGTTGGCCTGCGGGCGCGGGTCGTAGAAGCTGATCGAGCCGGGATTGAGGTCCGAGCGACCGGGCAATTTCTTGGGCTTGTCCGGCACCTGGACGTAATAGGTGCCGCTGAGCCAGCTGTGCGGATGGTTGTGCAGATTGTGGTAGTCGCCGAAGCGGTTGACGTTGGCCCAGGCCTGTCCGCGCCATTCCAGATCGTAATCGACGCCGGATGCGCGGGCATAGTCCAGGATCGCCCGGTTCACGCAATCCTTCAGCCAGGCCAGCGCCGGGTGCTTGTCGTCGAACAGATTGCCTGCCAGATAGTCCGTCGTCATGTCGGCTTTCGCGGCATCCAGCTTCAGCACATGCTCCACCAGATGCGGGTTCGCCTGCTCCGCCCCGGGCAGGCTGTGCCGCATGACCTGCGTCGGCCAGAGCTGCATGAATTCGGGTTTCTTGCTCATGGTGCCACCTTACAGGGCGAACGCGGCGCGATCACGCAGATATGGCAGGCGCTCCCGGGCGGTGGCCACAGCCTCCAGCGATATCTCTGCTGCGATCAGGTTCTCTCCTGCTCCGGCGCGGGCAAGCTCCTTGCCGTCCGGGCCGATAATGCAGCTTGCCCCCAGATAGGCCAGCCCGTTCTCCTCGCCCGAATGGTTGGCGTAGGCCAAATAGACGCCGCTTTCCAGGGCGCGGGTCGGCATCATCCTGTTGGCGATGTCGGGCCAGATTTCACTCAGCGCCGTCGGCGCGGCCACGAGATGCGCCCCGGCAAGGGCCGCGTTACGCACCGCTTCGGGGAATTCGGCCTCGTAGCAGATGACCAGCGCCACCTTGATGCCGCCGATCTCGACCAGCGTGTCGCCCTTCCCGACACTGAAATAATCCGATTCCGTCCCCGGCGGCAGGACACGCTTTCGATGGACGGCCAGGTTTTCGCCCCCGGCCGAGATGCAGATCGCCGCATTGTATAGGTTCCGCCTATCGATCTCCGGAAATCCATAAATCAGGTTTATTCGATGCTGCCTCGCCAGTTCCGCCGCTGCCCGGGCAAAGGGACCGTCGGCGGGCTCTGCGCGCTCGGCAATGGCATCGCCGATATTGTAGCCGCTCATATAGAGCTCCGGGCAGATCAACAGCCCGGCGCCGGCCTCCGCGGCCCGCCGCATGGCGTTGTCGAGTACCGCCAGCCGGTCGCCGGCCGCAAGGGTTCCCGACGGGCTCTGGAACACCGCGATGCGCAAGTCAGCCTCCGGCCATCAGGATTTCGCG
Source organism: Alphaproteobacteria bacterium (assembly GCA_041557215.1). GTDB lineage: Bacteria > Pseudomonadota > Alphaproteobacteria > UBA8366 > JADFVY01 > JADFVY01. Next base: position 1,839 of record JBFFGY010000177.1, on the reverse strand, counting down.
GGGATAGTCGGTCAGGTAGTCGCAGCCGGTTTCCGTGACCACGATGGAATCGCCGATCCGCCCACCCAGCCTGCCGTCCAGGCTGATGCCGCCATCGACGGCGAAGGTCATGCCGGGCTGCAATATGGTCTTGTCGCCGGCCTTCAGTTCCGGCGCCTCCAGATAAGACACGCCGATCGAGCGGCCGGTGCGGTAGCCGGTCTCGTAGCCCCGCGCGCGATAGACCTCGTTGGCCGCCGCCGCTACGCTTTCCGCCGTCACGCCCGGGCGGACCGCGGCGATCGCGGCCTGCTGGGCATCGATGGCAGCCTGCTGTAACCGCGCGGCTTCGTCGGAAATTTCTTCCACGAAAAACATGCGGTCGAAGCCCAGCTTGTACTGCTTGAACTGCGCCATATTGCAGAAGCAGAAATAGACCGGGTCGCCGCGCTCCAGCCGCTTCACACTGGCCCGGCGATGTACCATCGAGGTGTCGCGGCCCGATTGCATGATCTGCAGATTGTGGATCATCGGCGAGACGAAGGCCTCCCAGCCGCGGCCGGTCAGGAAACCGGCGGCTTTTCGCGTGCCGGCCTGGATCACCGCCAACGCCGCCTCGTATTCCGGCACGCCCTCGTCCAGCGCCTCGTGCGCCGCCTTCATCATGGCTCCGGCGACCTGGCCCGCCTGGCGCATGACCGCGATTTCCTCGGGCGACTTGACCATGCGCATGGCGCCGAGCACTGGCGAGACGTCGACGGGGTCGGCACCGGGCAGGCGATCGTCGATCCAGTTGCGCACCACGGCCGGCAACAGACTCTTCTCGACGGCAATGTGGGCCGGCCTCTCGCCCAGCACGCGGCCCAACACCGATTCCCAGCGATTCGGTCCTGAATTCTCCCAGGTCTCGATGCGCTCGACCCAGGTCATGGCGCCTACCATTTCGCTTTCCATCAGTGGGGTGACGACGACGGGTTCTTCGTCGGGCGGCACGACCAGAAAGGTGGGCCGCCCGAACTCCACCGAGAGGTAGCCCAGAAGCCTGCCAGCCAGGCGATGGAGGCCTCGTCGGTCAGGATGGCGACGTCTATCCCTTCCTCGGCGAGTCGCCGGCGGAATCGCCCGGTCCTCTGCCGCGCCTGTTCCAGCATACCGTCCTCCCATTATCGCCGGAGCCTTGTGCAGCGTTATGGCTTTGCGGCAAGCGCGTCAACAGCAATCCATATGTACCGAAAATAGCGGCGATTATTGCGGTCCTGGGGTGGTCCGGTTGTATTGGACCGACAGACGGAATTCGCAACGGGTGGGTCTACGGCATCGGGCGACCGCCCAGCCGGCATCCAAGGCCGAAGGACGGGCGAATCAGGCGGTCTGAGGCTTGCGGCTGGCAGCGGTGAGCAAATTATCGCCCCTGATCATCTTCACCAGGCTGTACACCATTATCGTCGTTACCGTCTTGCCGTCGCTGGCCAAGGGCAGGAACAGAGCCTGCACATCGGCCAGGTTACCCAACGCGGTGGGTTCCGGCGAGACATCATAGAGATGCTTCCCCGACGAGGCCACGTAGCGGTAATTGCCGTCACAGTAGCCGCCATCAATGCCGGAATACGCTTCTTCAAGCCATTTCCCGGTAGGATCGACCCCGCGATGGGCCACCTCGCCCGTTCCCACCAGCGAATATCGGAACCGGGGTCCGGGCCATACCACGTCGACCAGCATGATATTCGGAAGGAACGAAACCATCTCCTTCGGACTGATATCCCGGCGCGACGGCAACCAGTGCGCGCCGCATTTTCCTTTCCAAAGAAGATAGAAATTTCTGATCCGTTCGTCGCAAGTTGCGAGAAAGGCATCATCCAT
>JBFFGY010000176.1:0-6094 GCA_041557215.1 Alphaproteobacteria bacterium | reverse complement strand
GTAATTTTTGCGGCGAGAGGCCGGATGACCGATACGCAGTCCGCCAACCATGACGATTCACTCGATCTGGAATGCAACGATGTGGTGAAGCGCTTCGGTGCATTCACCGCGGTCGACGGCGTAAGCTTTTCCGCGCCGAGAGGCTCTTTCTTTTCGATCCTCGGCCCTTCGGGCTGCGGCAAGACCACCCTGCTGCGCATGATCGCCGGATTCCAGTCGCCCGACTCGGGCGATATCCGAATCAAGGGGCGGTCGGTCCTGGGCGTTTCGCCGAACCGGCGCAACGTCAACATGATCTTCCAGCATCTTGCCCTGTTCCCGATGATGAGCGTGGCGGAAAACGTGGCCTACGGGCTGCAGTGCCGTGCCGTGCCAAAGGCCGATATCGGGCCGAAGGTTGCCGCCGCTTTGGCGCGGGTCGATCTGCCTGATGCCGGACCGAAGCGAATCGACCAGTTGTCAGGCGGCCAGAAACAGCGCATCGCGATCGCGCGCTGCCTGGTGCTGGAGCCGGACCTGTTGCTGCTCGACGAGCCGCTGGGCGCACTGGATCTGAAGCTGCGCGAGCATATGAAAGTGGAATTGAAGCAGTTGCAGCAGAAGATCGGCACGACCTTCGTCTATATCACCCATGATCAGTCGGAGGCCCTGGTCATGTCTGACCAGGTGGCGGTGATGAATAATGGGCGTTTCGAACAGATCGGCACGCCCCAGGAACTCTATTACGAACCGCGCAGCGCCTTTGTAGCGGGATTCGTCGGCGATGCGAACCGCTGGCGCGGCCGCGTAGAATCCGCCGATCCGACCGGTGCACGCGTGGTAACGGCGGATGGCATCACGCTGGTTGGCGGGTTTGCTGGCGAGGTCCTGTCGGCCGGCTCGGAAGTGGATGTATTCGTGCGGCCCGAATCGGTCAGCCTGGCGCGCGACGAGGCTGCCTTGGGTGCGTTGGACAACCGGCTTGCCGGCAGCGTCGAGAATCTGCTTTTTAACGGTGCCAACAGCACGGTGCTGGTGCGCGACAAGCGGACTGGCGGCGAGATCATGGTGCGTCTCCCCCAGACGGCGGAGTTCGCCAATCTGGGGCATGACGAGATCGTCCATCTGGGCTGGAATGCGGATCAGGCCAAATGTTTCTCCGCATTAGCAGGAGAGGCGCCGTCATGACGAAAGATGGCGGGAGCGGCCTGCGACTCGGCTTCTACCTATTGTTTGCGCCGCTTGCGCTATGGCTGGTGTTGCTTGTCCTGTTGCCCCAGGTCGACATGCTGATGGTTTCGCTGCGGGTAAAGGTGGGTATCCGGCAATACGAAACCGGTCTCTCGAACTATATGGAATTCTTTACCGAGCCGCTTTACTGGAACACGTTCCTGCGCACCGCATTGATGTCGGTGGCGGCGACCGCGGCGACGCTCGCCGTCGGTTTTCCGGTCGCCTATTACATCGCCAAAGTGGCGCGCGGCCGCTCGAAGGGCCTGCTATTCGTGATGTGCCTGATTCCCTTCTGGGTCAGCGAACTGGTCCGCACTTTTGGCTGGATGATCCTGCTCCGCGAATCCGGCGTGGTCAGCAGCCTGCTGCAATGGCTGGGGCTGGCCGGCGGACCGGTTGAGATGCTGTACAACGACGCCGCGATCATGGTCGGCCTGGTCTATGCCTCGCTTCTGTTCATGGTCGTGCCACTGGTGACCACCCTCGACAGTCTGGACGACAGCATGATCGAGGCCGGATACGACCTCGGCGGCGGCGGTTTTACCGTTCTGCGGCGCATCGTCATCCCGCACGCCATGCCCGGCATCGTTTCCGGCTGCATCGTGGTCTTCATGCTGACCCTGGGCAATTACCTGACGCCGACCCTGCTGGGCGGCAAGCACAGCCTCTGGTTCACCGAGCAGATCTATAACCAGTTCATCACGCGCTTCAACTGGGAGCAGGGCGCGGCCTTCGGGTTCCTGCTCCTTCTGCTGTCCTCCATCATGGTCTGGGCCGGGTTGAAGGCCAGCCGGCAGAGCCTGGCCGGAACGCTGGGCTGAGGAGGGGGCGCGTCATGATTCCGTCGATCCCGCAGCCTCGTTCCCTGAAACTGGCCTATCGGGCCTACATCGCGGCCTTTTTTATCTATCTGGCAGCGCCGCTGATCGTGGTAATGGCCTTTGCCTTCAACGATTCCATGTTTCCGTCGCTGCCATGGAACGGCTTTACCCTGGACTGGTTCATCAACGAGTCGGAACCGCGCCTGGGGCTGTTGCATGAAAGCCGAATTCTGGAAAGCATCTGGACGTCGATGGTCGTCGCCATTTTTGTGACCTTGCTGTCGGTCGGGGTCGGTACCTGCAATGCCTTCCTGTTCGAGCGGCATGAATTTCCCTTCAAGGAACTGCTCTATCTGGCGATGCTGGCACCGCTGGTCATTCCGGGGGTGATCCTGGGTATTTCGATCCTGGTGTTCTCGAATACCATGATCAACTGGATCGATACGCTATTCGGCATCGAGTTCGAAGGGCTGCGCCCCGGGCTGACTCTCGTCATTCTGGGGCAGTTTTCCTTCATCGCAACGATTTCCACGCTGGTGATCTCCGCCCGCCTGAGGAAGTTCGATCCAACGCTGGAAGAAGCAGCGCGTAATCTTGGCGCGTCGCACTGGCGCGCGATCCGGACGGTGACGCTACCCTATCTGCGCCCGGCGATGATCGGCGCCGGTATCGTGGCCCTGCTGATGAGTTTCGAGAATTTCAATACAACGCTGATTCTTGTGGGCCCCGATGCACCCCTGACGATTACGATGTTCGACCGGCTGCGCGAGGGATCCACGCCTGTCCTGAACGCGCTTTCGCTGGTCCTGATGGTGGTGTCGGGGAGCCTGGCTCTGGTCAGTCTGTTCGTTCAACGCCCTGCCGAACATGGCGAGGACTGACGGAACTGGTCCTTAAATGCCGGTGGCCGATCGTCCCCAGCCCATTGCCATGCTGGCGATGTAGGCCGTGTAAAGCGAGAGGAGCATGGCTCCTTCGGTCCGCGAAATGTTCCAGTCCGTGATCATCACCGGCATCAGCACGATAGAGGCGCCCATCATTACCCAAAGATCGATCCGAACGAATTCTGCCGCGAATGGCAAGGGGGCGGCAATCGAGGATGCTCCCAGGATGAGCAGTACATTGAACAGGTTGCTGCCCAGCACGTTGCCCACCGCAACGTCCGTGTGACGCCGCCAGGCGGCCACGGCGGTTGCCGCCAGTTCCGGCAGTGACGTGCCAACCGCCACCAGCGATAGGCCGATTACCGACTCGGAAATGCCGGCCGCCCGCGCGACTCCGATAGCGCCGTCGACCAGCAATTTCGCGCCGCCGATCAGCCCTGCCAGCCCGATCGCGACATATAGCAGAATCTGCCAGGTGGCCGCTGGAACGCCAGCGGTTTCCTCCACTTCTCGCGCATGCAGGTCTGCAACCGCCTGGCCGTTGTTCCGGCGGTCGACCCGATAGGACCAGACCACATAACCCACCAGCGCCGCCAGCATCAGCACGCCCTGCCAGGCCTGTATCACGCCCAGCAGCCCGAGCCCAAGCAGTGTCGCCATGGCCAGCATCATCGCCGAACCGTCGCGCCGCACGGCGCCCGGCTCGCAGATAAGTGGCGCGATCACGGCGCCCACCCCCAGTACTAGCAGGATATTGGCGATATTGCTGCCCACCACATTGCCGATGGCGATATCCGGTGAGCCGTCAATTGTCGCATGCAGGCTGACAACCATTTCCGGTGCCGAGGTGCCGAAGCCGACAACCGTCAGGCCGATCATGGCGGCGGATACGCCCAGCAACCGCGCCAGTCCGATGGCGCCACGCAGCGTCAGCTCACCGCCAAGTACCAGTATGCCCAGCCCCAGCAGGGTCAGAAGAAGATCGATCAGCATTCGGGGAAGTGGCCTGCGCAGGTATTTTTGGGGGGAATGGATATCATGTTCGCCGCTATAGCCGTTCGGTCTGTCTCAGGGCAAGAAAACTTGTTTGTGGTCGCTCGGATTTGCTAATGTGAATTACGCGCTTGGAACTGGTCAGTCCGGTTGGGCGCCTTTCGCGATTTTACCGGATCGCCGGAAAACAGAACCGCGCCATGCCCCAAGGCTCGGCGCGGACCAATAACATGCGCCGCCCGGTCATATGGGCATGCGGGGAGGATAAAACCATGGCTTTACCAAAATCAGCATCGATTTTCCGGCGCACGCGCGCGTTGGAAGGCGAAATAGACGAATTCATGGACAATCTGGCTCAGTCCTCACTGGCCTTCAAACGTGCCGTCGAAATCTTTCTCGCCGACGGCCGGTCCGACGAGTTCGAGGACAAGCGCAACCAGGTCAACAGCCTGGAGAGCCGTTCAGACGATCTGCGGCGCAACATCGAACGCCAACTCTATACTCAGACGCTGATTCCCGAGTCGCGCGGTGACGTCCTGGGGCTGCTGGAGAATCTCGACTCCGTGTTGAATAATTTCGAAGGTTCGCTGTGGGGGTTTTCCATAGAGAACCCGAACATCCCTGAAGTCTATCACGGCGACTACCGGGCGTTGACCGAGCAGGCTACGGCGGCGGTTGAGGCGCTGGTGCTGGCGTCGCGCGCCTTTTTCCGCAGCGCCGAGAGTGTCGGCGACCATATGCACAAGGTGATGTTCTACGAAAAGGAGGCCGACAAGGTTTCCACCAAGTTGAAGCGGCGGATTTTCGAATCCGATATCGACCTCGCCCACAAGCAGCATCTGCGCCATTTTGTGGAACTGATCGACAATATAGCCGACCGTTCGGAAGACGTTGCCGACCGGCTGGCCATCTACGCCATCAAGCGCCGGTTCTGAGTGGGGCGCGGATATGGACATAGCTACGCTGTTCTTCCTGTCCAGCGGCCTGTTCCTGGGATGGTCGCTGGGCGCCAACGACGCCGCCAACGTGTTCGGCACTGCGGTCGGATCTCGCATGATCCGCTTTTCCACCGCAGCCATGATCTGCGGTGTTTTTGTCATTCTCGGTGCTGTAATGAGCGGGAGTGGCGCCGCCCACACGCTGGGCAAGCTTGGCGCGATAAACGCGCTTGGCGGCGCCTTCATGGCGGCCTTCGCGGCTGCGCTGTCGGTCTATCTGATGACCAAGGCGGGATTGCCGGTCTCCACCACACAAGCCATCGTCGGGGCGATTGTCGGTTGGAATCTGTTTACCGAGACAGGCACTGATTCGTCCACGCTGAGCACGATTCTCGGAACCTGGGTAATCTGCCCGGTCCTGGCCGCGGTCTTTGCCATCCTGCTTTACAAGGGCACCGTCTGGTCCCTGCACAGGGCCAATTTCCATATGTTGCGGCTGGACGCCTATACCCGCATGGCGCTGATTCTGGCCGGGGCCTTTGGCGCATATAGCCTGGGGGCAAACAATATAGCCAACGTGATGGGCGTATTCGTGCCGGCAACGCCCTTCAAGGATCTGTCAATCATGGGCGGGGTCGAATTCACCGCGGTGGAGCAACTCTTCCTGCTGGGCGGCCTGGCCATCGCGGTCGGCGTTATCACCTATTCGGAACGGGTGATGATGACGGTGGGGGGAGGCATGCTGCCATTGACGCCCGTCGCGGCCTGGGTGGTGGTGATGGCGCACTCGATCGTGTTGTTCCTGTTTGCCTCGCGGGGGCTGCAAGCGCTGCTGCTTAGCTACGACCTCCCGACCATCCCGCTGGTCCCGGTCTCCAGCAGCCAAGCCGTGGTCGGCGCCGTGCTGGGCATCGGCATGCTGCAAGGTGGGCGCGGGATTCGCTGGCGAATTGTCGGCAGTGTCTCGCTGGGCTGGGTCGTGACCCCGCTGGTGGCGGGGCTGGTCTGCTATATCGGCCTGTTTTTCCTGCAAAATGTATTCGGACAGGAGGTCTACCAGTAGTCAGTTGGCATCAGCCGCGTTGCGGCGGTGGCCCGATCCGGCGGAGAAAGGCGGTGAGCCAAAGGTCAGTGATGTGCGATTCTTGAGTTTACCTCGGGCGAAGGCGTAGGATCGCCCAATGGACGCACATAATCCGGCATGGAGTTCCGCCTGTTTGGGAAACGCCAAGGCTACCATGCGCGC
>JBFFGY010000175.1:0-6107 GCA_041557215.1 Alphaproteobacteria bacterium | reverse complement strand
ATTTATTACAGTAGTGGCCATTACTGTCAATCCTGATGCAAACGTTATCAGACGCCGGATTGGGAGGATACTCCGGGCATGGCCGAAATGAATAACGGCGGCGCGGGCCAGCCGCACGGGACAATCGCCGAGGCGATCCGCCATCACTACGACGAGTTGACGGCCACCGAACGCAAAACGGCACAGACCCTGCTGGGCAATTACCCCTTCGCCGGGCTGGAGACGGTGGCGAAATTCGCCGAGCGCGCCGGCGTCAGCGGCCCGACGATCCTGCGTCTGGTGTCCAAGCTGGGCTATTCCGCCTACGCCGAGTTTCAGCAGGAACTGCGCGACGAGCTGCAGGCACAGATCCAATCACCGCTAACCAAACGTTCGGATGCCGGTGCCGGCGCAGCGGCGCGCGAGCCCGATTTCCCGGAAATTTTCGGCGAAGCGGTGATCGGTAATATTCGCCAGACGCTGGACACGCTGCAGCCGGGCGAGTTCGACGCGGTGGTCGAACTGCTGGCCGACGAGAAGCGGCCACTCTTCCTGCTGGGCGGGCGTTTTACCGGGGCGGTCGCCGGCTATTTCTATCAGCACCTGCATACGCTGCGCCCCAATGCGCATCTGATCTCCGGCCATGAGTCGAACTGGCGCAACCATCTGCTGGATATCGGGCGGCGCCATGTACTGCTGGTCTTCGATATCCGCCGCTACCAGGACGACGTGATCCGCTTTGCAGAAGAAGCCGCCCGGCGCGGCGCGACCGTGGTGCTGTTCACCGACCAGTGGCTGTCGCCGATCAGCGGGGTGGCGAAACATCTGCTGACCGCCCGCGTTACAGTGCCGTCCAGCTGGGATTCCATGGTCGCCATGTTGCTGGTCGTCGAGGCCCTGATTGCGCGCACCAGCGAAAAGATGTGGCCGATGGTAAAATCCCGCGTCGAGGAACTGGACCTGATGCTGAACCCGCCGGAGGGCGGAGAGAAATAGCGCGCCATTCCGTTAACCTCTTGCTTGCAATCTCCGGTGTAGTCTCGCAGCCGGAGGACGGACGAGCATGATCGTTGGCATTGATTTGGGTACCACCAACAGCCTGGTGGCGGCTTGGCATAGCGGGGAATCGCAAATCATTCCCAATGCGCTGGGCGAGGCGCTGACGCCATCGGTGGTGAGCATCGACGACAATGGCGAGGTGCTGTGGGGCGCGCCGCGCGCGAGCGGCTGCTGACCCATCCCGACCGCACGGCCGCCACCTTCAAGCGCTATATGGGCACCAACCGCGAGATCGTGCTGGCCGGCCGCAAATTCCGGCCGGAGGAACTGTCGGCTCTGGTGCTGAAATCGCTGAAGGCCGATGCGGAAGCGGCATCGGGCGAGCCGGTAGTGGAGGCCATGATCTCGGTCCCTGCCTATTTCAACGACACCCAGCGCAAGGCGACCCGCATCGCCGGCGAACTGGCCGGCTTAAAGGTCGAGCGGCTGATCAACGAACCGACCGCCGCGGCCTTGGCCTATGGCCTGCACAATCGAAACATTGAAAGCAAGTTCCTGGTCTTCGACCTGGGCGGCGGAACCTTCGACGTATCGGTGCTGGAACTGTTCGAGGGCATCATGGAAGTTCGCGCCAGCGCTGGCGATAATTTCCTCGGCGGCGAGGATTTCGCCGAAGCCCTGACCGCGACATTTGTTCAGGAGGCCGGTGCCGGACTGGATCACGACAAGCTGGACAACAGCCAGCGACGCCAGTTGCACGATCAGGCGGAACGCGCGAAACGCAGCCTGACCCGCCACGAGGCGGCCGAGATGCGTTTGCGCGTCGGGGACGACGAGATTGCCTGGACCGTCGATGAAGCCCGTTTCGAGAGCATCTCGGCGGCGCTGCTGAAGCGGCTGGCCGGGCCCACGGAACGGGCCCTGCGCGACGCCAAATTCATGCCTGACGAGCTGGACGAGGTGCTGCTGGTCGGCGGCGCGACCCGCATGCCCGTTGTCCAAAGCCTGGTGGCGCGCATGTTCGGGCGGCTGCCGGCCCGACATCTGGACCCCGACCAAACGGTCGCCATGGGGGCCGCGGTGCAGGCGGGGCTGAAGGCGCGCGACTCTGCGCTGGACGAGGTGGTGATGACCGACGTCTGCCCCTACACCCTGGGGGTGGAGGTCGCCCAGGCGATCGCCCGCGACACCTATCGCGACGGCTGGTTCCTGCCGGTGATAGAGCGCAACACGACAATCCCGGCCAGCCGCGTGGAGCAACTGTCCACGCTGGCGAACAACCAGACGGAGATGAAGGTCGACATTTACCAGGGCGAAAGCCGCCGGGTTAAGGACAACATCAAGCTTGGCGAGATCAGCGTCAAGCTGCCGCCGCGTCCCGCCGGCGACGAGTCGGTGGACATCCGCTTCACATACGACATCAATGGTCTGCTGGAGGTGGAGGCGACCGTGACATCCACCGGCCTGACCAGGTCCGTGGTGATCGAGCAAAACCCGGGCGTCCTTTCGCCGAAGGAAATCGCTGCGCGGTTGAAGGCTTTGTCGGGCCTGAAGATCCATCCCAGGGACCAGTCGGAAAACCGCGCCCTGCTGCCCCGCGCAGAGCGGCTGTACGAGGAGCGGCTGGGCGATCTGCGCGACTATCTGGGCCAGTTGATCACCCAGTTTGAAGCGATCCTGGCGCGTCAGGATCCCGGCGAGATCGAGGATGCGCGCGAGAGGATCGCCGGCATCCTGAACGAGATCGAAGGCGAGGCGTTCTTCTGAGCCGGTTATGGATATCGAACGCGAACTTGGCATCGGGCAGACCTCGGACAAGCGGGAAATCCGCCGCGCCTATGCCCGCCGGCTGAAGGAAACCCACCCCGAGGACGACCCGGAAGGCTTCCAGCGCCTGCGCGAGGCCTATGAGGCGGCGCTGATCCATGCCGACTACATGGCCCAGGACGAAGCGGAAGACTTAGCCGACGGGCAGGGCGAGATGTCGGCGCCGGAGGCCCTGGACTTGCCGTCCCGTCCCGCGATACAGGCCGACGAACCACCCGGCGACGATGGCGCAGAGTACCCCCGGGACGATGCCGACCGCAGGGCGGTGGCCGACATGGTGGCCGGGCTAGGCCGACTGCTGGACGAGGGAAACGACCAGGGCGCCGCCGAAGCGCTGTAGGTCGCTGCCGCGGACCCGATCATGCTGAGCCTGAACAACCGGCGTTTCTTCGAATTCCGCCTGCTGGAAGAGGTTGGGAACCGAGACCCGCTACCGCCCGAGACGTCAAAGACGGCGGTAAAGACATTCCGCTGGGACGAGCACTGGACCGACTTGCCCTACGACTACCAGTATTTCGCCGATCGCCTGTTGTCGGTCCCCTTCGCCGAGGAACGGTTAGCGGAACTGCGCGGATTGGAAAGGACGCGCGACAGATCCAATCACGAGGTCAGGGCATCGCGACTATTGTTCGGCCGCTACCGGCCCGTCAGATTTTTCCTGAGCACGAGCCTTGAGACCCTGGAGGCCATGCGCCGTTTGCTGGAGGAATTGCGCGCCGAATATCCGGCGGTGTTGCAGCATGAAATCGATCCGCGCGTACTGGCCTGGTGGACCAAGGCCACCAACGATTCGCAGGAACTGGTCAAGCGTCGTTCAAACCGGATCACCTGGATCGTCATCGGCGTCGTCTTCACCACAACTCTGTTGCGCAAGCTGTTATCGGACTAGAACAACCGCCGGCCTGCTGCACTCCCGACTTTCGCCCATCATTTCGTTTGCGTATAGTCATGGCCAATCCATAACCATTGAAAATGGCCACCCATGATCACCATTCCCACGGAACTGTTGCGGTCGCTGGTGGCGGTGGCGGATTCCGGCGGCATTACGCGGGCCGCGGAAACACTGGGACGCACCCAACCGGCGGTGAGCCTGCAGATAAAGCGGTTGGAGGAAATGGTCGGACGGCCCCTGTTGGACCGGTCGGGCCGCGCCTTCGGCCTGACACCGGCCGGAGAGACACTGATCGGCTACGCCCGACGCATTCTTCTTCTGCATGACGAGGCAGTGGCCCGGGTCATGCGATCGGAACCGCGAGGGACGGTAAGGGTCGGCCTGCCCAACGATTTCGCGGTAACGCTGCTGCCCCGCATCCTCGGCGAATTCAAGACGGAATTCCCCGACGTATCGCTGGAGGTAGGTTGCGCACTGAGCCATTCGCTGCTGGGCGATCTGGGCGCGGACCTATGGGACATCGTCGTCGCCATGACTGGCGGAGAGAGCCATCCGGCGGCGGCACGGATCTGGACCGAGCGGCTGGTCTGGTGCGGCGCGGAGGGAGCAGCGGGTGATCCGGATACGCCTGCTCCCCTGATCGCCTATCCGGAGGGTTGCACCTATCGCCGCCGCATGGCGGATGCGCTGGACCGATCCGGCCGCGGCTGGCGGGTTGCCTATGGCAGCGCCAGCCTGGCCGGGCTGACGGCTGCGGTGAAAGCAGGGCTGGGCGTGACCGTCCTTTCGGAGCGCACTGCCCCAAGGGAACTGCATTATCCGGACCGCGACCTGCCAGCCTTGGCGGATGTCAGCGTGGGTCTATATGTCGGTGAGAGGCTGTCCGACGCGGCGGTGCGTTTGGTAAACTACCTGATCGCCGCGCTGGACGGCGACAATGCCGATGCAAAGAGGGATGAGACCGGATGATCGCCATCATTTTCGAGGTGTGGCCCGCCGAGGGCAAGTTCGACGATTACATTGATCTGGCTGGAAAACTGCGGCCGATGCTGAAGGATGTGGACGGGTTCATTTCCGTCGAGCGATTCGAAAGCCTGACCGAACCGGGCAAATATCTCTCATTGTCATTCTGGCGCGATGAGGAAGCGGTGGCCGCCTGGCGTCGCGTCGAGGAACATCGCAGTGCCCAGTCCGTGGGGCGCGGCGGGCTGTTCAGCGACTACCGGCTGCGTGTCGCCGGTGTGCTGCGGGATTACGGAATGTCGGATCACCGGGAAGACGCGCCGGCCGATTCACGGGAAATCCACGACCGCTAGCCGACAGGCCCGGTGCTTGCCTAAAGCCCACCACTCTCCTGACAGTGGAAATTCCAAGCATGCGCAATGATCGTCTCCAGGTCCGGAAATTCCGGCCGCCAGCCGAGAATTTCCATGGCGCGGTTACTGTCGGCGACAAGGATGTCCGGGTCGCCGGGACGGCGCTCTGCATCCACTATCTGGATGGGCCGGTTCGTAACCCCGCGGGCCGCATCGATCACCTCCTGAACCGAAAACCCCTGGCCGTTCCCCAGATTGAAGGCGCCGCCCTCGCCGCCCCGGTCCATATGTTCCAGCGCCCGAAGATGGGCCTGGCACAGATCGCTGACATGGATGTAATCCCGGATGCAGGTTCCGTCCGGAGTCGGATAATCCCGGCCGAAAACGCTGATCGGCGTTCCTTTTAGCGCAGCACGTAGCACCAGGGGGATCAGATGAGTCTCAGGGTCGTGTCGCTCTCCCAGTTCTCCTTCCGGATCCGCCCCGGTGGCGTTGAAGTAGCGAAGGCTGACGCTGTTCAGGCCATGGGCCCCACGATAATCGTCCAACAGCGATTCAACGACCCACTTGCTGCGGCCATAGGGATTGATCGGCGCCAGATCCTGGTCTTCCGTGATCGGGGTCCGCTGCGGATTTCCGTAGACCGCGGCGGTGGATGAAAAAACCAGCTTGTTGACGCGATGGCTAACCATGGCGTCCAGGAGCACCAGGCTGTTGGCAACGTTGTTCAGGTAATATCGTGCGGGAATTTTCACCGACTCGCCAACCTGCGACATGGCCGCAAAATGGAATACGGCGTCGATCGAATGTTCGCCGAAGATCCTGTCCAGGAGAGCCGCATCCCCGGTGCTGCCCTCCACGAACTCGCCGCCGACCACGGCATCGCGATGGCCGGTAGACAGGTTGTCCAGCGTGACGACGCGGTAGTTCTGCCGCAACAGCAGCTTGACCATATGCGAGCCGATATAGCCGGCGCCGCCAACAACCATTACCGTCGTCATTTCGCGACCCCTCTGGCGTCAGACTTGGCGCGCATGGTAGCCTTGGCGTTTCCCAAACAGGCGGAACTCCATGCCGGATTATGTGCGTCCATT